>NZ_JBIAIL010000022.1:0-111957 GCF_042871425.1 Micromonospora sp. NPDC005806
GGCGGCGCCACCAAGCCCGAGCTCGACGAGCCCACTACACCCGACGGCTCAACCTCGAACTTCAACCATGATCCCGAACGGCGGCTGCCGTACTAAGACCCAGTCGTAGTGGGATCGGCAGGCCAGTCGATACCTGCTGCCGAGTGTCGGACGGGGCCACCGAGATCATGCCGCGGTCGGTTATGTCGATGGGTGTCACCTCGCGCCACCGATGGTTTCGGCGGTGTCATTGGTGACCGGACTGGTGTTGACCTTCCCGGGGCCCACCGGCCGCCCCGCCGGGCCTCACGATCGGCTCGGAGGCCGCGTGGGCCGACGGGTGGTGCCGACCCGAGACCGTGGTGAGTGACGAAACGAGTGACGAGGCGGGCTCCAGGCGTCGGGCGCCGACCGGCGCGGTGGCACGTCCCGTCGTGGCGCAGCTACCCGAGGGTGGGCGCCAAGCGGGTCGCAACCAACAGTCCGGCGTCGAATGCGGTCGATCAGCTCGCCGGACGTTTGGTAATGCCATCCGGACGCCGCGGCTTCACGGCCGGGCTCCTCGCAGGCGCATGGGCTCCGGCCTGCTCCGACGGCGGCGTCCGTCAGGAGGTGATCGGCGTCGTCGTTCCGGTGGGGCTTGCCGGTGGCGACGCCGGGTCGGTGGAAGCGGAGCCGCTGGGCGCCGGGCTGCTCGGCCCCGGGGTGCCGCCCGACGGGGTCGGATCGGGTGTGGATGGGGTCGGGGTGGGGCTGCCGGACGGGCTGGGAGTGGCGGTGGTCGGCGGCAACGAGGGGACGCTGGTCGATCCGGGCGTCGGACGTACCGTCGGCTTCGGGGTCGGTGGCCTGGTGGCCGGGCTCGTGGCCGTCGGCTTGGGGGCGCCGGTTGCCGGGCGCGGAGTCGCCGGGTCGGCGGTCGGCTGGCGCAGCGACTCGGTCTGGGCCACCGGAACGGTCGGTGGGGCGACGTCGGTGGGAGACGGGCCGGAGACGTCCGCACTGGGCGTCGCCGGGAGATCCGGCGCGGGAGTGGCCTGTGCCGGCCGGAGGCCCGGTGCGTCGGCGGCCCGCGCCGGCAGGGCGCCGCCGGTGTCGGTCTCGGCGTCTCCGATCAGTGCGAAGCCGAGACCCGCTCCGCCGATCAGCAGGGCGGCGAGGGCTCCTGTCGCGACGGGCAGCGCGGCCGAACGGGGTGGGCGGGGACGCCGGTGGGCGGGCAACGAACGCTCCTGACCTGCTGGGACGAATGAGCTGGCGCGACGACGCCGACCCCTGACCCTGCCGTCCGGCATGCGCGACCGCCAATGACCGGACGACGGAGGTGACCGGGATCACCACCAATCAGGCATGCGGTGGCCGAAGCAGCCACCAGACCGACATCTCGGACGAGCGCCCCCGATGCGGCGGAGATCAATGCGCTGTTGCCCGGCTCGCCGAGCCGGAAGTGCTGACCGGCATGGAGAAGGCGGTCGGCGGCGTGGGCCTGGCCACCGACCCGCCGGCCTAACTAACCGGCCCGGCCGGGGACTGACGCATCGCGCTGCACGGGCGGCGGCGTCGGCCAGGACGTCCCTTCTCCGGGTTTGACGGCCGACGGCGGCCGATGAGTCTCATCGGCCGCCGTCAGCGGTGTTCTCACCGCAGCAGATACCCCATGGCCCGGCCCATCAGCGAGTTCCGGGTGGCCACATCGCTGATCCCTTCGAAGCCGAAGCCGAAGTAGAGCGTGGCATCGGTGGCGACCACGGCGCCTTCGGGGAAGCCCGCCGCCGTCGTCCGGACGAAGTTGTTGGTGTTCGACGCGCTGCCCGCCGGCGGTCCGGTTGCCGCCCAGCCGCCGAGCCCGTCCTCGAACGATGTGCTGCCCTCGCCCGTGGACACCTCGACGTCGTCGACGAACACGCCCAGGCCCTGCGTGGCCCAGTCGCTCACGTACGCGATCGAGACCTCGACCTGGCGGCCTGCGAACTGCCCCAGGTCGACCCGCCACTGCTGCCAGCCACTGGAGGCACCGGAGGCGGCGTGCCAGGCGCCGGTCGTACCGGTCGGGCTGCACGTGCCGTCGGCGTTGAGCGTCTGGTAGTGGTCGAGGTGCGGGTGCAGGTCGCGCCAGCCGGCCGGGCACGACTGCCCGGTCTCCTGGCTGGTATGGCCGTTGAGGTCGGGCAGCGTCGTCCAGTCGTTCTGCCCGGCCGTATGGGCCTCGACCAGCACGTGGTCCCACTCCGCCTCGGTGTTGTACGACGTCCAGAACGACAACGTGGCACCCCCGGCCGGAACGGTGAGCGTCCGGGTAAGCCGCTTGTACGAGACGTCGGAAATCTGCGAGTAGACGTAGTTGTCACCGGTGTGCGGGTCGAACGGCCCACCGGGCCGGTCGTACCTGGCCGCCGGCCAACTGCGGAACTGCGGGAAGTCGGCGACCGGAAGCAGCCCGCTCGTGGTCAGGAACGATGCGCTGTGATCCTGGTTGGCGGCGCTGCCGGGGCCGTTGAAGCCCCAGTCGAGGCCGTTGAACGGGGTGTCAATGCCGGCCACGTCGTACAGCCCACCGGCCGGGTTCGCACCGGCGTCCTCGTTGATGGCCCCGGCGCCGAACCAGTATTCGATCACGTCGTTGAGGCCGTCGCCCGAGCCGCCGAGCGCGCGGCACCGGCGCAGAATTGCCGGGTCGGAGCACATCTTGTTCTCGAACGGGTCGTAACGCTGGGTGCCGTGGCCCGGCGCGTACTGGTGACCGGCGTACTTGCCGGTGTAGAGCACTCGGCCGCCCTCGTTGAGGTAGTCACGCACCTGCAGCAATTCCTCCATCGCCAGCCGGGAGGCATTGCCCGCACCCCAGCCCGGCTCGCGGGTGATGATGTCGTTGCCCGTGTACCAGATGACCGCGTCGTAGTGGCTGAGTACGCCTAGCGCATCCGGCGCGGTACGCCCTCGAGCGTCGACGTCGTACACGTCGTACCCGACCCCGTTCGCCGCGAGGGCGTCGGTGTAGTACGACAGGAAGTGCGGCCCGGGGGTCTGCACGGGCGAGGCGCCCGTGTAATCCTCGGCCGCCAGGACCAGCACGCGGTTTGTGCTCTCGGCAAGTGCCCGGTAGGTGAACGAGTCGCTGGCGGCCCCGCCACCCTCGAACCACACCTTCACCGTGTCGCCCGGGTTGGTGCCGATCACCTGTCCGCGCATGACCCGGTAGTAGTTCGAGTTCCCGACTCCGTAGCGCTGGCCACTGGTCCACTCTGACGTGGGGGCGCTGTGCACCGTACCGCCGTTGATCTGGAACTTGACGGTCACGGCGCCGAGGCTGCGTTTGGCGAGTACCCGTACCTCCTGCGGGTCGCCGTACGAGACGTCGAAGGTGAAGTCGAACATCGCCAGGGCGCCGTTCTCCGGGTCGACCTCCGTCTGGTCGAGGTAGAACGGCTTGACCGTCATGCCGACCGGGGACACCGGGTCCGCCGGGCGGGTGGCCGAGCGGGCCAGCGCGAGATCGAACGGGAGGGTCTTCTCGAACTCGGCCTGGATCAGTGCCTCGTCGTCCGGGAAGACGAAGCCACAGCCGGGGCACCCCTCGTTCAGTTCCGGAGTGAAGGCGACGGTGCCGTTGGCCGTGTCGGCGTAGTCGGTCGTCTCGCCGTTGGTCACGTACAGCTCATCCGAGCTGATACCTGGGTCGAAGCCCGGGATCGCCGGATTGGCGTCGGTGCCGGCGAGCGCGGTGTAGATCGGGTTGTCGGCCTCGGGCGTGCCGATCTGCCAGCCCTGCGGGTAGAGGATGTACGGCCCGAAGGAGTGGAAGTTGGACTGGAACTTGGGCTTGATCCGGTCGAGCAGGCCCTGCATCGCCTGGGTCTCGGGCTCGGAGGCAGGGCTCGGCCCGCGGTAGGTCTCCCCGGCGGAGATGGACGAGGAGCCCTCCTCGTCGTACTTGAAACGCGCGTTGAAGTTGCGGTTCGGGTCGACCCCGTCACCGACGGAGATCTGGCCGTCGTTGTTGTTGTCGCGCAGGTTCTTGCGCCACAGCCGTTCGTTGTCGAACGTGTACTGGTATCCGTCCGGGTTGGCGGAGATGACGAACCACAGCTCGGTGCTCTTCAACAGGTCCTTGATGCTCTTGTCGTTGGCCCGCCAGCGGTCGATGTACCACCTCAGCAGGCGACGGTTGACCTCGACGCTGATCCACTCGCGGGCATGCTGGTTCGAGCTGTACAGCACGGCCGGGCGCGAGGCGTCGGGGACCTCCTTGGCCGCTTGCGTCACCTTGAGTGCGATGAGCTCGCGTCCCTGGTACGTGTGCCCGAGCACCTCAAGCTTGACCAGCTGCGGGTTCCGCTTCGCGAGGTCGTACAGCTCGTCGCGGATGCCGCCGGGCTCGTCCCAGGACCGCCACACGTGGTATCCGCTGGCCGCCTGCTCGGCGGCGAGCTGGCGCTGGGTCTTGCCGTCCTTGTTGCGCTTGGGCGCGACGCGTAGACCTCGGTCGCCGAGCCGGGCACGCTCGGCGTTGCTGAGGACCACGTCCAGTTCGACGTCTTCCCCGACGAGCCGGGTGGCCACGACGTCGAGACCCTCCCGGACGAGCTGCGCGGCCTGTGCGGGCTCGGCCCGCACGGTGTACATGTCGAGCTCGCCCTGCGGCGGCTGTGCCGCCGAGGGTGCGACGAGCCCGAAGATCATCAGGAGTAGCGCTGACAGGAACACGGTGGAGCGCTTCATTGCGACCCTCCAACCTCCCGGGTGGCCTCAGCCGCCCCGGGACCGGCCATAGACGCGGGTAGTCGTTCCGTCAGCATGCGAAAAGGCTGGACATCGATGAATCCTCCGTCCGGTCGGACTCCGATGCGCCGGTAAGCTGCCGAGGGGCCGATTGGACGTCTCGGCGAGTCGATCTGGGGCTGGTGGACGGCGGGGAGGCTGCATGGCCGCGAAGCACCGTTCGTGGTGGGGCTGGGGGCACGTCGAGGACGCAGTGACCGGCGCGGAGGCCACGGCGTTGGCCGACCGGGTGCGTACCCTGCTGCCCGGCGTCGACCTGACCGAGCATGTCGCGCCGCCGGTGGCCGAACTCGGCCTGCGCCCACCGCGGGTCGATCCGCCGGCGTCACTCGCCCGGCTGTGCACGACGGACCCGGCCGACCGGGCGGCGCACACCCACGGCAAAGCGTTCCGGGACGTCGTCCGCAACCTGCACGGGGACGTCCACGACCCGCCGGACCTGGTGGTCCGGCCGACGACCGAGCAGAACGTCGTCGACGTGCTGGACTGGTGCGCGGGCCGGGACATCGCGGTGATCCCCTACGGCGGCGGCTCGTCAGTGGTCGGCGGCGTGGAGCCGCGGCTGGACGACGCGTATCCCGCGGCGGTCAGTCTCGACCTCGGGCGCCTCGACCGGGTGCTGGAGGTGGACCCGACCAGTCGGGCGGCCCGCATCCAGGCCGGCGTGTTCGGCCCGGCGCTGGAGGACCAGCTCCGGCGGCACGACCTCACGCTGCGGCACTTCCCGCAGTCGTTCGAGTTCTCCACCCTGGGCGGCTGGTTGGCCACCCGTGCCGGCGGTCACTACGCCACGGTCCTCACCCATATCGACGACCTGGTGGAGTCGTTGCGGGTGGTCACCCCGGCGGGCACCAGCCAGTCCCGCCGGCTGCCCGGCTCCGGCGCCGGGCCGTCCCCGGATCGGCTGTTCCTCGGCTCGGAGGGCGTGCTCGGCGTCATCACCGAGGCATGGATGCGGCTGCAGGACCGGCCGCGCTGGCGGGCGGGCGCCTCGGTGCACTTCACCGACTACGACGAGGCGGTGGCCGCCACCCGGGCCATCGCCCAGTCCGCGCTGCACCCGAGCAACTGCCGGCTGCTCGACCCGGCGGAGGCGCTCCTCAACGCCGGTGCCGCCACCACCGGCGGCGTGCTCGTCCTGGGATTCGAGTCCGCCGACCATCCGGTCACACCATGGCTGGACCGTGCCGTCGAGCTGTGCCGCGACCACGGGGGAACCCTGCCGGAGCCGCCCCGCGGCGACGACTCCTCCGGCCCACGGCGGCGGACCGCCGCCGCCGACGCCTGGCGGTCAGCGTTCCTGCGGATGCCCTACCAGCGCGACGCGCTCGCCGCCCGGTCGATGATCGTGGAGACGTTCGAGACCGCCTGCACCTGGGACCGATTCCCCGCCTTGCGCGCCGCGGTGCTCGACGCGGCCGACGAAGCGCTCTGTGCCGTCGCCGCGACCGGTGTGGTCACCTGCCGCTTCACCCATGTCTACCCGGACGGCCCCGCCCCCTACTTCGGCGTGTACGCCACCGGCCGCTGGGGCGCCACCCTCGCCCAGTGGGACCACATCAAGCATGCCGTCTCCGACGCGCTGCTCGCCGCCGGCGGCACCATCACCCACCACCACGCCGTCGGCCGCGACCACCGACCGTGGTACGACCGGCAGCGTCCGGACCCGGTCGCGCTCGCATTACGCGCCGCCAAGAGGGCGCTCGACCCGTCCTGGATCCTCAACCCCGGCGTCCTCGTCGATCCCCCCGGCTGACCTGGGCCGGCCCCGCGACGACTGACTTCCGGTAAACCCGTGCTGGCGGGGCGGGCCGCGGATGTCCAGGTCTGTCCGACTGATGCCGCCATGCGGCGCTGCTCGCCACCCCCACTGGGCAGTCCTTCGCCCGGCGCACAACTCAGTCTTTCATCCGAAGCGGGTGAGGTCGTGGCAGCGCCCGGATGCGACGGTGGGGGTGGGCCCGGGTCGCGTGCATTCCGCGGCCTGGGATCGCCAGAGAGGGGTGTGCGCCGATGACGAGTCCGATTGAGGAGTTCTTCGCCCAACTCGGTCGACGCAGGCACGAGCCTCTGCTGGCGAAGGCGTCCGGCACGGTGCGTTTCGAGATCGCCCAGGGCCTGTGCACCGAACACTGGTACGTGCGGGTCGATCGTGGCGACCTGACGGTGTCCCGAGAGAACATCGAGGCCGACGCCGTGGTGCGGGCCAGCCGGGAGTTGTTTGACCGGGTCGCCAGCGGCGAGGAGTACATCCTGGCGGCGCTGCTGCGGGGCGAGGTGTCGGCGGAGGGTCGACTTCCGCTGCTCGTACTTTTCGAACGGCTCCTGCCGGGCCCGGAGGCGGCACGTGGACAGCGACTCGCAACCAGCGGGGAGGGGCCGCTGTCATGACCGGCGACCTGGTCAACATACTGGCCGGTAACACGTTCGTGGTGAGCGACACCTGTGGTGACATCGAGGCGTCGCCCGAGTACCCGGTCGGGCTGTTCTCCTTTGACACACGCTACCTGTCGACGTGGTTGCTGACGATCGACGGTGCGCGGGTCAGCCCACTGTCTATTGACGATGCCCAATATTTCGAGAAGCGGTTCTTTCTCGTCACGGGCCCCGGCGGGGTGTACGCCGACGCAAGGGCGTCGGTGATCCGCGAGCGCAGGGTGACAGCGGGCGGCTTGTGTGAGGAACTCAGCATCCTCAACCACGACCACGTACCCGTCGATTTCACCGTCCGGGTCGAGGTGGCCTGCGACTTCGCCGATCTCTTCGAGGTCAAGAACAGCCTGGCCAAGAAGGGCAGCTACTACACCCGGGTCGAGGACGGACGCCTGGTACTCGGGTACACCCGGGACACCTTCCACCAACAGACGACCATCTCGGCCACCGCGCCGGCCCACGTCGACCCGCGCGGGCTGACGTTCACCATCCACCTCGAACCGCAGCAGGAGTGGACCACGCAGCTGCAGGTGATACCGACGATGATCGGTCTGGCCGGGCGGAAGGTGCAGGGGCAGCTTACGCCCGAGGAGTACCTCATCTGGGCCGACCAGGAGATCCGGGAAGACCTGCGCGAGTGGCGCGCCCGCGCACCACGCTTGGAGTGCGACTGGGACTCGCTGAAGCACACGTACGAACGCAGCCTCGTCGACCTCGCCGCGCTACGCTTCACCTCGCCCGTCTCCGCAGGGCAGTCCCTGCCCGCCGCCGGCCTGCCCTGGTTCATGTCCATCTTCGGCCGCGACAGCATCTTCACCAGCCTGCAAGCCCTGCCGTTCCAACCCGAACTCGCGGCCACCGCGCTCCGCGAACTGGGCATGCGGCAGGGCAGCCGCCGCGACGACTTCCGCGACGAGGACCCCGGAAAGATCCTCCACGAGATGCGGTTCGGCGAGACGATCGCGTTCGGTGAGCTGCCGTTCTCCCCGTACTTCGGCACCGCCGACGCCACGCCGCTGTTCGTCGTTCTGCTCGACGAGTACGAGCGGTGGACCGGCGACACCGAACTGGTCCGCGAATTCGAATACGAGGCCCGGGCCGCGCTGAACTGGATCGACGAGCACGGCGACCTCATGGGCAACGGCTACCTCTCGTACCGGCCCCGGCGGGAGCCTACCGGTCTGCAGAACCAGTGCTGGAAAGACTCGGACGAGTCGATCTCCTACCGTGACGGCCGGCTACCCGGCTTTCCCCGCGCCACCTGCGAGCTGCAGGGCTACGCATACGACGCGAAGATGCGCGGTGCCCGACTGGCCCGACTGGTCTGGCATGATCCGGCCCTCGCGGACAAGCTGGAACGCCAAGCCGCCGACCTCAAGCAGCGCTTCAACCGGGATTTCTGGCTGGCCGACCGGCAGTACTACGCGCTCGGCCTCGACGGCGACGGCGACCAGATCGACGCGCTCTCGTCGAACATCGGCCACCTGCTGTGGAGCGGCATCGTCGACGCCGACAAGGCGGATGCCGTCGTGCGGCATCTGCTCGGTCCGGAGTTGTTCTCCGGCTGGGGCGTACGGACACTGTCAATCAGCGAGCGACGCTACAATCCGGTCGGATACCACATCGGCACGGTCTGGCCGTTCGACAACTCGTTCATCGCGTGGGGGCTACGCCGTTACGGCTACGAGCGCGAGGCAGCCCGCGTCGCCGCCGCGATCCTCGACGCCGCAACCTACTTCCAGGGGCGGCTGCCCGAAGCCTTTGCTGGGCACGACCGCGCGCGGACCAAGTACCCCGTGCAGTACCCCACCGCGTGCAGCCCGCAGGCCTGGTCCGCCGGCGCGCCACTGCTGTTCCTGCGAACCATGCTCGGGCTCGAGACCTCAGGCGAGAATCTCGTCGTGAACCCCGCGCTGCCGAAGACCATCGGCCGCATCGAACTGCTCGACATCCCCGGGCGGTGGCGTCACATGGACGCCTACGGCCGCGGCACCATCGACATCGACTCGCCGGGTCGATGATCGCCTGGCGCAGCTCGACCGAGCCGATCTTGCTGATGTGGACCTTGCCGTAGCGTCGCCCGGCCGACTCGTAGCTGGTCGGGCTCGGGCCGTATTGGCGGCCGGGCACCTGGCGCAGGTGAAATGGGAGTTCTGTTTCTTCCGCTCGCGCCGCACCACTCTGGCTAGGCTTCGTCCAGTTGCCGCAGGTGACAGGCGTGTTGATGCCCGCCGACACCAGCGCGGCGCGGCCAGCCGACCAAGACGATTCACATTGACCGACCTCAATCCGAGCGGCCGATGGCCACGAACCACGGGGTAAAGGTGTACGCCATGAGCCACCAACTGCCGTCTGCCAAGCTCATCTCCCGCCGCATTGTCCTGGCGGGCATTGGAGCCGCCGCCGTCGCGGGACGAGCTCCACGTGCCGTAGCGGCGAACCGCGATCGGCATCCTGAGGACTTCGATGCGTCCGTTCCGCTCGCCTGGTTCGACCTTGCGCTGGCGCTGACGCGGACGACGCCTGGCTTCACGCCGCCGGTGGCGGCGCGCGCATTGGGCTACGCGGGTGTAACGCTGTACGAGGCCGTCGTTCCCGGATCCCGGCAGTACCGATCGCTGGCCCGGCAGTGGCCCGGTCTACGCGGGCTGCCTCGTGATGCGCGGGGCGCCAACTGGCCGGTCGTGGCCAATGCCGCGCTCGCCGGCATCCTGCGCTCGCTGTACGCCAACACGAGTGCGGCCAACCTGGCCGCGATCGACGCATTGGCGGCCGAACTCAGCGAGCTGGCCCGCCGCCGCGCCTCCCTTTCAGAGGTCGCCGCGTCGGCGCGGCGCGGTGCGCAGGTGGCGCGCGCGGTGTTCGACTGGTCGCGCGGGGACGGCGGCCACGAGGGCTATCTGCACAACTTCCCGCCGGACTACGTGCCGCCCTTCGGCCCTGGGCTCTGGGTCCCCACCCCACCGGCGTTCCAGCCCGCGCTGCAGCCGAGATGGGGCGACAACCGCCCTCTGGTGTTGCGCGACTGCCGTAGTTGCGCACCCGACGATCCCACCCGCTACTCCGAGCAGCGACAGTCTGCCTTCTTCGGAGAGGCGCGGGAGGTGTACGACGCGGTCAACAACCGCACGCCGGAGCAGGAGGCGATCGCGCTCTTCTGGTCCGACGAACCGGGTCTGACGGCCACTCCGCCAGGTCACTCGATCTCGGTAGCGACGCAGGTGCTGCGCCTCGAGGACGCGTCGCTGATGCTCGCCGCGGAGACTTATGCCAAGGTCGGCATGGCCGTGTGCGACGCATTCATCGCCTGCTGGAAGACGAAGTACATCTACAACCTGCTCCGCCCCGTCACGTACATCCAGCGGCTCATCGACCCGACCTGGTTGCCGCTGCTGAACACGCCGCCCTTCCCGGAGTACACGTCGGGCCACTCGGTACAGTCCGCCGCCGCGTTCGGTGTGCTCGCGGACCTGTTCGGTAGCTCGTACTCCTTTGACGACCACACGCACGACAACCGGGGACTCGCGCCGCGGCATTTCGACTCGTTCAGTGCGGCCGCGAAGGAGGCGGCGTTGTCCCGGTTGTACGGCGGCATTCATTTCCGCCCGGCGATCGAGCAAGGGCTTACGCAGGGACGATGCGTCGCCGAGGCAGTCAACGGGTTGCCCGTGCGCCGCCTGAAGCGACACTGACTCCGGCGACCATCCGAACCGCCCGATTTCGCAACTCACGCGGATAAGGGACTGCCATGGCATGACTCATCCTCACAATCGAGTCGCCACGGAACCCGGGGTGGTTCACCCAGGTGGGGGACCGGCACCTCAACTTCCACGAAGACCGGGACACCCTCAACCGGCAGTGCCTATCGTCCGTGAGTACGCGCAAAAGCGCTACGAACCCCATCTGTTCTTTCCCACCACAGCGATCGAAGAAGGCTCATGTGAACATCCGCAGGAAATCGGCTCGTGCGATCATCTCCCTCCCTCTTGCGTTGCTGTCCGTCACTTTGGGCACAGGGGTGGCGCACGCACAAAGCACGAATGGCAAGGCTGGCCAGATGCCCGCTTTCTACGAGGACAATGAGGTCACCGTCAATATGAAAGAGATGCCGGCCGGTGCCTCACCCGCGCTGATCGCGCACAACAGGAGCATCAACACGATCTATGCGGGGGCCGACCTGGACGAGGAACAGCCGTTCCCTCCTGTGATCGATGCCATCCAGCGTGAAGGGTTCAACCCCCTGTGGCGGCAAGTCCTCATCGAACCGCCTACGGCGTTTACCTCAGAAGCGGCTGTCCTGGCGGCCGCGGCCGCAGGGACAATCACTCTCGTCCCGACGGACGAGGTGTATCGCTGTTCAGTTGTCGCCCCCAGCCCGAGACCCCGATGAAATAGCGTCGCGCAATGAACCTGCCCGCCTCGCAAGGGGCGGGCAGGCTCGTTGGAGTGGTCAGCCGTTTTGGTTAGCAGTCGACGTTGCCGCCGTCGGGCTTCGTCCTTCCCGCCAGTGGTCCCAGAGCGGCCGGGGCAGGTCGACCCCTAGGGGTTTCGGGCAGTGGTGCCGGTGCGTACCGCCGATGTCGGGACGCGGGGGTAGGCGGGACCATAACCTGGTCCATTGGGAAGTCGCCGTCCAAAGCGGGGGATCATGACCAGGCCGGTCGCGAACGTGATCACAGGACGCAAGACGAAGTACCTCATCATCGTGTTCTGGCTGGCTCTTGTGGCGCTGGCTGGGCCGCTTGCCGGCAAGCTCACCGGCGTTCAGGACAACGAGGCGAAGTCCTGGTTGCCGGGTAGCGCGGAGTCGACGCAGGTGCTTGACCGGCAGATGGCGTTCGCTTCGCCCGACACCATCCCGGCCGTTGTCGTCTACGAGCGGTCCTCTGGATTGACCGACGCCGACCGGGCAAAGGTCGCGTCCGATGCGCGCAGGTTCGGCCAGCTCGCCGAACTCGACGGCCAGGTCAACGGTCCGATGGTCTCCGTCGACGGTCAGGCGGCGCAGCTCATCGTCCCGCTCGATCTCGGCCCTGAGGGGTGGGACAAGGCGGGCAACATTGCCACCTCGATGAAGGACGCCGCGAAGACCGGCGCCAATGGACTGTCGATGCACGTCACCGGGCCCGTCGGCAGCGCGGCCGACTCCAGCGAGGCATTCGCTGGCATCGACGGCAGGCTGCTGTTCGCCACGATCGGTGTGGTGGTGGTGATCCTGTTGTTCACCTACCGCAGCCCCGGACTGTGGCTGCTGCCCGTCATCTCCGCCGGCGTCGCGCTGACCGCCGCGCAGGCGGTCATCTACCTGCTGGCCAAGCACGCCGGCCTCACCGTCAACGCGCAGAGCGCCGGCATCCTGACCGTACTCGTGTTCGGTGCGGGCACGGACTACGCGCTGCTGCTCGTCGCGCGGTACCGCGAGGAGTTGCGGCGCCACACCGACCGGCACGAGGCCATGGCGGTGGCGCTGCATCGCGCCGGTCCGGCGATCGTCGCGAGCGCCGGCACCGTCGTCGTCGGCATGCTGTGCCTGATCTTCGCCGAGACCAACTCAACCAAGGGCCTCGGCCCGGTCGCCGCCATCGGCGTCCTTGTGGGGCTCGCGGTCATGCTGACCCTGCTCCCGGCCATGCTCGTGACGGTCGGCCGTTGGATCTTCTGGCCAGTGCGTCCCCGCCTCGGCTCCGCGGAGCCCACCGCGACCGGGTGGTGGGCCAAGATCGGCAAGCGGATCGCCAACCGCCCCCGCATCACCTGGGTCACCACCGCCCTGGCGCTGGCCGTGATGGCGGTGGGCATCGTCCAGCTCGACGCGACGGGGCTGACCAACAAGGAGGCCTTCCGCGGCACCCCGGACTCGATCGTGGGCGAGGAGGTGCTCGCCAGGCATTTCCCGGCCGGTGCGGGCAACCCGGTCGTCGTCATCAGCAAGGCGGAGCAGGGCGCCGCGGTGCAGGCGGCGCTCGCGTCGACCGAGGGCATCGACCGGGCATCGGTCAGTGAACCCGTCGCCAACGGCGGATTCGCTTATGTCGTGGGCACCCTCAACGCCGCGCCCGACAGCCCGGCAGCCTTCGACACGGTCGACCGGGTACGCGACCGGGTGCACGCGGTGCCCGGCGCGGACGCCAAGGTCGGCGGCAACACCGCGATCAACCTCGACTTGCAGCGGGCCGCCCGCTACGACCGCAACCTCATCATCCCGATCGTGCTCGTCGTGGTCCTCGTCATCCTGGCGCTGCTGCTGCGGGCCATCGTCGCCCCGTTGGTGCTGGTAGCGACGGTGGTGCTGTCGTTCGGCGCCGCCCTGGGCGCGAGCGCGCTGGTGTTCCGGCACGTTTTCGGCTTCGGCGGCGCTGACTCATCCTTGCCACTGTTCGTGTTCGTTTTCCTCGTCGCGCTGGGCATCGACTACAACATCTTCCTGATGACTCGCGTACGCGAGGAAGCAGGACGATCCGGGACCCGCCGCGCCGCGCTCATCGGCCTCGCCGCGACCGGTGGCGTGATCACGTCTGCCGGTCTCGTCCTCGCCGGCACCTTCGCGGTGCTGGCCACCCTTCCGCTGACCGCCTTCGCCGAGATCGGCTTCGCGGTGGCGTTCGGCGTCCTGCTCGACACGATCATCGTTCGGGCGGTCCTGGTCACCGCACTGAATCTCGACATCGGACGGCACATGTGGTGGCCCAGCCGGCTGGGCAAGATCGCTGACGTGGAGCCCGCCGAGGTGGCCCAGCAACCAAGCGAGATCCCCGCCTGACGGAATCCGGGTGAAGAAGAGTCACGGGCGGACTGGTCTGTGCGGGCAATGCCGGCAGGCCGTCTCGGCCCGGCGTAGGGGCTAGGGTGGGCGGGTGCTGCGTCATGTCACCGGGATCCGGTACGTCACCCCGCTGCGCGAGGGCGGTTCGCTGCCTGGCGTGGTCGAGGCCGACGACCTGGGCACGTACGTGGCCAAGTTCAGCGGTGCGGGGCAGGGGCGCAAGGCGCTGGTCGCCGAGGTGGTCTCCGGCGAGCTGGCCCGTCGGCTGGGACTGTCGGTGCCTCGACTGGTGGTGCTCGACATCGACCCGGTGATCGGCCGGGCCGAGCCCGACCAGGAGGTGCAGGAGCTACTGCGCAGCAGCGGCGGCGCCAACCTGGGGATGGACTTCCTCCCCGGCGCGCTCGGCTACGACCCGGTGGTGCATCCGGTGGACGCGGCGCTTGCCTCGCAGGTGCTCTGGTTTGACGCGTACGTGGAGAACGTCGACCGTAGCTGGCGCAACCCGAACCTGCTGATCTGGCACCGGCAGCTGTGGCTCATCGACCACGGTGCCACCCTCTACTTCCACCACAACTGGCCGCGTGCCGACGCGGTGGTGGACCGTCCGTTTCGGGCCGACGACCATGTGCTCGCCCCGTACGCCACCCGGCTCGCCGAAGCCGACGCCGAGCTGGCGCCCCGGATCACCGCGGACCTGCTCATTCAGGTGCTCGCGCTGGTGCCCGACGAGTGGCTGGCCGGGCCGGACTTTGACACCCCCGACCAGGCCCGGGCGGCGTACGTGGATCATCTGACCCGCCGGCTCGCGCACAGCGCCTCCTGGCTGCCCACCGGGAGCGCGGCGTGAGGAAGCCCTTCGAGTACGCGGTGATCCGGCTGATGCCCCGGGTGGAGCGCGGTGAGCAAATCAACGTGGGCGTGATCCTCTACTGCCAGGCCCTCGGCTTCCTCGGCGCCCGTACCCATCTGGACGCCGACCGGGTGCGGGCGTTCGCGCCGGACGTGGACCTGGCGGCGGTGGCGGCGGCGCTGGAATCCTGGGACCGGACCTGCTCCGGTGCCGGCCCGGCGCAACGAATGACGCCGGGGGAGCGGTTCCGATGGCTGGTCGCCCCGCGCAGCACCATGCTGCAGCCCGGGCCGGTGCACACCGGCCTGACCGCCGATCCCGCCGCGGAGCTGGACCGCCTGCTGGACACCCTGGTCCGCTGACACCTGTCACTTCGGCAGTAGGCACGTCACCAATTTCGCGGCTGGCAAGACGGGCTGCACGGCCGGCCGCGGTCCGACACGGTGCCAGCGTGAACGGGGTCAGGCGGTGTCCAGACGACCGCGTTGGTGCAGGACGAACAGCAGTGCCATGGCCGGTACGACGAGCAGGAGCGCCGCGGCGGCGACGAGGGTGAGCGACGCCAGGGTGGTGTCGGGAGCGGCGGCCTCGCCGATGCGGAGGTGGGTGCCCAGCAGGTACGGGTACTGCGCGACGCCCCAGCCGACCACCACCGTGCCGGCCGCGCTGACGGCGAGCGCCTGCAGCGCCCGGGGCGCCGCCCGGTGAAGCAGGGCGATGCTGGCCAGCCCGCATGCCGCGGAGACCAGCACCAGCGGCAGGCCGCGGCCGGTCAGCCCGGAGTACAGGCGCCCGGCGTCGGCGTGCAGGATAGCGATGCCCGTCAGCGCCACGGCGCCGGTCGCGACGGCGCTGGCCTGGGCCCGACGGCGGAACCAGCGCTCCAGGCCGGCGTCGGCGTGGGTGCGGGCCTCGGCGGTGAGGAACGCCGCGGCGACGAACGCGCACACCCCAACCGCGAGCACCCCGCCGAGCAGCGACGTCGGGTTGACCCAGCTGGTCACGGGATTGCCGTGTCCGGCGGCGGGCACCCGCCCGGAGGCGATTCCGCCGGCGACCGTGCCGAGGAAGAACGGCGTGACAACCGACGAGGTGGCGAACGCCGCCCCGGTCGCCCGCTGTTGGTCGGTCTTCACCACCACCTTCCGGAACGCGAAACCGCTGCCGCGGACCACGATTCCCAGCGCGGTGAGGCCGAGCGGGATGTAGAGCGTGGTCATGATCGCGGCGAACGCGGACGGGAAGCCGGTCCAGAGCATCACCAGGCAGAAGATCAGCCACACGTGGTTGGCCTCCCATACCGGTGCCAACGTGTGGTCGATCAGGTGCCGGGGGGCCCGCCCACGTCGCGCACCACCGGCGGTGAGGTCCCAGAAGCCGGCACCGTAGTCCGCGCCGCCGAGCACGGCGTAGGCGGTGACGCCGATGAACAACACGACGGCGGCGAACGTACTCACGCCTGCCCCCCGGCGGGTGCGGACTCCGAGTCCCGGGGCGGGCCGTAGGGCACGTCCGCCTCGGTAGCCCCGCCCTGGTCGTGCCAGCGGCGGCGCAGCAGCCGCAGGACGTACACGGTGGTGGCGCCGACGGCGGCATACAGCGCGAGGGTGGCGGCGAAGAACAGCCACAGGTTGCCGGACGTGGTGACCGCGTCCCGGGTGAGGAGGTGACCGACGACCGTCCACGGCTGGCGGCCGACCTCGGTGACCACCCAGCCCGCCTCCAGCGCCACCACCGCGAGCACACCACTGATCGTGGTCGCCCGCAGGAACCATCTGCTGCGCGGCAGGTCACGCCGTCGCCACCAGGCCAGGGCGTACCAGGCGGAGAGGGCCAGCAGCGCGGAGCCGATACCGACCATCACGTCGAAGCTCAGGTGGACGATCGCCACCAGGCGGTCCGGCGGCCGCACCTCGGCGGGGATGGTGTCCAGCCCCTGGATGCGGGTGGACGGCGAGTAACCCGACAACAGCGAGGCGCCCGAGGGAATCTTGATGCCGCCGTGCACCTCCCCGTTCGCGTAGTAGCCGCCCAGCACCTCCGGCACGTGGGTGCCCGTGGTCGGGACGGCCTCGATCGCGGCGAACTTCGCCGGTTCGTTCCGGAAGACCTCGCGCGCGGCGACGTCGCCGACGAAGATCTGCAGCGGGGTGGCCAGCGCCGCGACGGTCAGCGGTATCGCCAGGCCGAGCCGGTGGTACCGGTCGCGGCGGCCGCGCAGCATCCCGGCCGCGTACACGCCGGCGACGACGAACCCGGCGACCATGTACGCGGCCAGCAGCATGTGGATGGCCTCATACCAGAACGCGCCGTTGAAGATCACCTCCAGCGGGCGAACCACCACGATCTTGCCGTCCCGCATGGCGAACCCTCCCGGCCGGTTCATCCAGGCGTTCGCCGCGACCACCGACAGGGTGCCGCCGACTCCGGACAGCACCACCGGCACCCCGGTCCAGAAGTGCGGCCACGGGCGCATCCGCCGCCACCCGAAGACGTAGATGGCGACGAAGATCGCCTCCAGGAAGAAGAACAGACCCTCGATCGCGAACGGGATGCCGAACGCCGCGCCGTAGGTGCCCATCAGTCGCGGCCAGAGCAGCCCGAGCTCGAATGACAGCACCGTGCCGGACACCGCGCCGACGGCGAACAGCACCGCCGCCACCTGTGACCAGCGCCGGGCCAGCAGCAGCGCGGTCTCGTCGTTCCGGCGAATGCCGCGGGCGTTCGCGATCAGCATCAGGAATGTGAAGGCCACCCCGAACGGCACCAGGATGATGTGGAAGCCGAGCGTGAAGGCCATCTGCTCGCGCGCCGGCAGCAGCTGCGCCGGATCGGCGGGCACGAGGCCGGCGCCGAGGGTCACCAGTGACAGGCCAGGCATAGCGCGTGCTACCCGTTGACGGCGGTCGGAAACGTACCGATCGGGTGAGGATCAGTCAGCGTGTCGGGTAACAGGCGCTAAGCGACGTCTCAGGCTGGAGTCGGCGGGCTGCTGCGCCGCGACGCGGTCGGGCCGTCGACCGGATGGTGATCACGATTCTGACGAGGGCCAGGCGCTGCGGAAGGTGCGACGGTAGGCGTCCGGAGGTACCCCGACGGTGCGGTTGAAGTGTCGGCGCAGCGTCGTGGCGGTTCCCATGCCAGCTGCCTGCGCGATGGCGTCGATGCTGGTGTCGGTGTTCTCCAGCAGCTCCTGGGCTCGGCGGATCCGCTGCGTTGACAGCCACTGCAGCGGGGTGGTGCCGGTTACCGACTTGAAGTGGCGGGCCAGGTGCCGCGAGCTCATATTCGCCTGGCGAGCCAGGTCCTCCACGGTCAGCGGACGGTTCAGCCGTTCCATCGCCCAGGGGAACAGGTTGGCGAGGGGATGGTCGTCGCGGGCGGGCACCGGGGTGGTGACGAACTGGGCCTGGCCACCGGCGCGATGCGGCGGCACGACCAGCCGGCGGGCGACGGCGTTGGCGACCGTCGAGCCGTGGTCGCGGCGGATCAGGTGCAGGCACAGGTCGATCGCGGCGGCTTTGCCGGCAGAGGCGAGCACGTTGCCGTTGTCGACGTAGAGCACGTCCGGGTCGACCTTCACCCGGGGATAGCGGTCGGCCAGCGCCTCGGTGTGGGCCCAGTGCGTGGTCGCGTGCAGCCCGTCCAGCACCCCGGCGGCGGCCAGCACAAACGCACCGGTGCACAGCGAGACCATCCGAGCGCCCGCCTCGTGGGCCGCGCGGACGGCGTCGAGCAGGTCGGGTGGCACGTCCGCGTCGATGTCTTCGACGGCAGGGATGATCACGGTGTCGGCGCGGGCGAGCCGGTCCAACCCGTCGTCAGGTTCCATCCGGAATCTGCCGATCCGGACCGGGCCCGGGCCGCAGACCACGAGGTCGTACCACGGGTCTGCCAGGCCGGAGGGGTCGCGGACGAAGACCTCGCAGGCCATGGCGAGCTCGAAGTGCAGCATCCCGTCGATGGCGGCGAGCGCGACAGTGGCCATGTCCGAAATTGTATGGGGCATGGCGTTCCAGACACTAGTCCGGGCTGGCCGCTGCGGAGAGGATCTCTTCAGTCGATCTTTCGAGGAGCATGGTGGAACTGCAGATGGGTTCGGGCCAGACCGTGGCGGTGTTCGGTGCGTACGGACACACCGGGCGGTTCGTGGTGACGGAATTGCGCGATCGTGGGTTCGTTCCGCTTCTCCTCGGTCGCGACGCGGGCAAGCTCCAGGCGCTGGCGGCGTCGCATCCGGGGCTCGAATACCGGGTGGCGTCGGTCGACGATCCGGCCTCACTCGACCAGGCATTGACGGGCGCGGCCGCGGTCATCAACTGCGCCGGCCCGTTCGCCTCGACCGTGGCCCCCGTGATCGAGGCCGCCCTGCGCACCGGGGTCCCGTACGTGGATGTGGCGGCCGAGATCGAGGCCAACCTCGACACGTTCACACACTTCACCGACCGCGCTCAGGCCGCAGGCGTCGCAGTGGTCCCGGCGATGGCCTTCTTCGGCGGACTCGGCGATCTGCTGGTCACGACGGGGATGGGCGATTGGATCGCGGCCGACGAGGCGCACGTCGCGTACGGACTGAGCAGTTGGCACCCCACCGCCGGGACCCTCGCCTCCGGCACCGTCTCCCGGGAACGGCGCGATGGCCAACGTGTCCGCTACACCGGTGGCCGGCTGGAGTATTACGTCGACGAGTGCGACCTGCCGACCCTGGAATGGGACTTTCCCGCTCCGACGGGCCCCCGGACCGTCTTCGGCGAGTTCACGATGGCCGACGTCGTCACCGTCCCCAGCCACCTGTCCATCCCCGAGGTGCGCACGTACATGACCACCGACGCGGCCAAGGACCTGGCCGCTCCAAACACACCCGCACCGACTGCGGTCGACGAGCGCGGCCGGTCCGCGCAGACGTTCACCGTCGACGTCATCGTGCGCTCCGGCGACACACAGCGACGCGTCGTCGCCAGCGGCCAGGACATCTACGCCATCAGCGCACCGCTGGCGGTCGAAGCGGTCCATCGCATTCTCAGCGGTCAGACGAGGACGAGCGGCGTCGCCTCCGCCGGCGAGATCTTCGACGCGCCCGACTTCCTCCGCGCGTTGTCCGCGCACATCTCGCTCGAAACGCGCCACGAGCCTCGCGCGCCACAGTTCGCCTGATCGCCAGGCCACAGGTGACAGCCCGGACAGTTCCACCGACCCGGCACGTCTCATTAGTCGGCATCCCAACGGGCGATGGTGGCGGTGCCTGACGGGCTGTGGCCGGGAATCAGTTCGTTGTCGATGTCGATGCCCTGGCGGCGGTACTCGACGGCTTGTACGAGGCATTCGAGCTTCTCGGCGTCGATGCCCGGGCTGCCGTCATCGTGGGCGGGGTCGCACCTCACCGCAGCGGGCCGTCGCCGGGGCCGTCCGGGTCGTCGACCAAGTGGATCGCGGCTTCCTCGGCGCTGGCCGCGCCCCCGTCGATCCCGGCGTCCCAGGCGATCGAGTCGGCCTCTTCGTCGTCGCCGAAGCCCTCGTCATACGCGACCAGGCGGCCCGCGCGCGGCTCCTCCTCGTATCCCCGCCGGATTAGCTCGTCCTCGTCGTCGGACGCCTCGGCGTACGGGTCGATGTCCGGCTCCTCTTGGGTAAGCAGTTGCTCCAGGGGCTCGCCGGCCTTCTCCTCAGCGGGGGTGGTGCCCCACCGGTTCGCGCCCCGCCAGTGGTCCTCGGCGATGATGCCGGCGTCGAGGGGGTCGTGGACGCGGTCGTCGTCCAGGGTGTCCGATGGGTCCAGCAGACCGTCGTCTTCGGCCATGTTCCACTTGTCGGTAATGTCGTCCTGCTCAGTTTGGCTCATGGTCTCTCCTTGATGACGCTCAGTACTGGTGACAGCCTAGGACGCGCTTCTCGACCAGGCACTTCCGCGGGTCGCGTCTTCGGCCCGGCTATGGGGCCTGCCCCGCCCCTCACGCTTCCGGGTCCGAGCGATGCCGTCATGCCACCTCCGCCGTCGCCTGTGGGAGGCATGCCTGGCGCCGCGCTCCCACCGCTGCTCGATCCGGGTGAAGCGCCACACCGCCAGGGCCACGATCCAGACGGACACGAAGAGACCGACCATGAGGAAACCCACGTTGTTCAGGTCGACGCCGCCGATGGCGGCGAGCGGTCCCCGATGGATGCCGAGCTTGTCGGTCAGGATCGACGCCAGCTCAATCGTGCCGATGACCAGCGCGACGGCCACCGACAGACCGGTGATGAGCAGGTTGTAGTAGACCTTGCGGATCGGCTTGGAGAACGCCCAGCCGTAGGCGAAGTTCATGAGGCAGCCATCGACGGTATCGAGCAGGCTCATGCCGGCGGCGAACAGGATTGGCAGCGTGAGGATGGCGTACCACGGCAGGCTGAAGGCCGCAGCGCCGCCGGCGAGCACAAGTAGGGACACTTCGGTGGCAGTGTCGAAGCCGAGCCCGAACAGTAGGCCGATCGGGTACATGTGCCAGGACCGGCTGACCGCGCGGGTGGTGTTGGCAAGGATGCGGTTGATCAAGCCGCGCTTGTTGAGCTGCTGCTCAAGCTCGGCCTCGTCGAACCGCCCGTCACGCATGCCGCGGAACACCCGCACGATGCCTGCTAGCACGACCAGGTTGATGATCCCGATCAGGTAGAGGAACACCCCGGAGACGGTGGTGCCGATGAGGCTGCTGGCCTGTTGCAGGGTCGACGAGTTGTTGGACACCTGGCCGGCCAGGGCCTTCACGCCGAGCGACAGCAGAAAGCACAGGGCGAACACCACGCTCGAGTGCCCCAGTGAGAACCAGAACCCGACGGAGACCGCTCGCCTCCCCTCGGCCATCAGCTTGCGGGTGGTGTTGTCGATTGCCGCGATGTGGTCGACGTCGAAGGCGTGCCGCATGCCGAGCGTGTACGCCGTCAGCCCCAGACCGACGCCGAACACGCCCGTGGCGCCGACCTGGTACCGCGCAGGCGCGACCACGAGAAGCAGCACTCCCCACCCGACGAGGTGCAGCGCGGCGATGAAGACTCCCATGCCGATCAAGCCGGCTCGGCCGCGGCGGTCGAGCACGCGCCCTGTCCGTCCGGCGGCGTCTGCCACCCCGATTGCTGCCATTTTGCGGTTCCTCCGTTGTTCCGGTAGCTGTGCGAGTGGTTGCCACGACCGTCTGGGCCAGCTCACCGCGCCGCCCGGCCCCGGCATGCGCGGGCGGCGCGTCAACGGCATTCGTCGTCGATCTCGGTCCGGGCGGGACGGCCCGCCGTCAGTCGATCGGCGGGACGTAGGGGGAGTGGTTGGTGGGCGGCAGGGTGGTGAGGCCGTGGGCTGTCTCCCCACCGCGCGGGCGGCGCCGACCGGATCCGTCCGCTGACCAGGAGTCTTCCCGGCCGACCGGCGAAACTCTGTCGAGCGACCTCCACGTTTCGTGGCCGTCGGCCCGACACCGTGACCTGGGTGAACCCCACGGTCGTCGGGTCTCCGAGGCTGGGCCGGCGACCATCCGCGCCGGTCCCGGCGGTCCGGCGCCGGACCTACCCCCGGCGCCAGCCGCGCCTACTTTGACCGCAAGAGAGCCGAGGGCAAGCGCCACCACGGCGCCCTCATCTGCCTCGCCCGACCCGCTGCGACGTCCGCTACGTCATACGCTGCGACAAGATCCCCTACCAGCCCCGGCCGTCGGTTGACGAGCTCCATAGGGATACGCGCTCTCACCATCCAATGGTGATTGCCGCGAGCCGTTCGGGCTCGCCGCCGGTTGGCTTCAAGGTGCATTCGCCAGCACCGCGTCTTAAGCCACTGTCGAAACCGAATATTCATCGCTGTGGGGCTAACCCCACATTTTGTGGAATGGTTTGCCAGCCCTTGCTTTGTGGAGTTTCCCCCATTGTTTCGGCGCGGCCCGGTTGGGAGTGTCTTGTTCGTCAATTCGCACCGCTTTCGCTCACCGAAAGGGACCTGACTTTATGGAACCGATCCTCGGCGGCCGCCCGCTCGCGCGCGTCGCAGCCGCTCCCCTCGTCCTTGGGCTTGCCCTCGCCGCCGGCGCGCTGGCCACCCACTCCCCGGCCGACGCCCAGCCGGCTGCCGCCGCCTCGGCCCGGCAGCCCGCAGTGGTGCTCGAGCACGACGCCCAGGTGTTCGCGGACGCGGCTGCCAAGAACCCGCCGATCTACACCCTGTCGTACGGCGACGCCCGCAAGGCCCTCGACACCGTCCAGTCCGGTCCGGTCCCTCTGCCGCCGGCGGACGTCTCGCACCGCACCCTGCCCGTCGGCCCGACCGGCTCGGTGACCATCCGGATCGTGCGGCCGAAGGGCGTGGGCGGCAACCTGCCGGTCGTGATGTACTTCCACGGCGGCGGCTGGGTGCTCGGCGACGAGGGTACGCACGACCGCCTGGTCCGCGAGATCGCCAACGGTGCCCAGGCCGCAGTGGTCTTCGTCGACTACACCCCGTCCCCGGAGGCGCAGTTCCCGATTCCCATCGAGCAGGCATACGCCGCCACCGCGTGGGTGGCCTCGCACGGCAGCGAGATCGGCGTCGACGGCTCGCGGATCGCCGTCGCCGGCGACAGCGTGGGCGGCAACATGAGCGCCGCCGTCACGCTCATGGACAAGCAGCGGCACGGGCCGAAGCTGCGCGCGCAGGTGCTGTTCTACCCCGTCACCGACGCCGCCTTCACCAACACCTCCTACCGCGAGTTCGCTGACGGCCCCTGGCTGACCCGTGGGGCGATGCAGTGGTTCTGGGACGCCTACGCCCCCAATCACGCCGATCGCACCCAGGTCCTCGCCTCGCCGCTGCGCGCCAGCCTCGACCAGCTCACCGGCCTGCCCAAGGCGCTGGTCATCACCGACGAGGCCGACGTGCTGCGCGACGAGGGCGAGGCCTACGCCGCCAAGCTGCGGCAGGCGGGCGTGCCCGTGACCACCGTGCGATATGCGGGCATCCTGCACGACTTCGTCATGCTCAACGCCCTCCGCAACACCAACGCGTCCCAGGCAGCTGTCGCCCAGGCCAACGCGTTCCTCCAGGCCAGCCTCCACAACTGACCCACAACCCTTACCACCTTTCTGGTTGCCCCGCCGAGCTGATGCTCGGCGGGGCAAACCGCGCACAGCCGCCCCTCCGGCCGCGGATCGGGAACGCCCGGTTGCTCTGCCACCGCATCCATGAGCCGCTTATCGACGCCAGCTGAAATCGTGCCCGGCAGGACCGGCGAGCGGTTAGAGCGGCCAGCTTCGCAGCGTCGCTGCGGTACGCGATGGCGGCATACGCGGCAGAGGGGGACCCGCCAGCGATGATCCTCTCGAAACTCAACACGCTGCTCTGCCGTACCCGTGGCAAGACCACCGCGACCGCAGTCGTCGCGAAATACCGGCCAAGCATGGGACGGCTGGTGTGGGCACGAGCCGGGCATCCACCGCCGTTACTATCCGACGGGCGGCAGGTGATGCGACTGCCGAATCCGCGGGGGCCATTGCTTGGTCTGTGTACCGAGTTGCCCTTCGCCCAGGAGTCTCGGCAGGTGCTGACCGGCGAGACGTTGCTGCTCTACACCGACGGCATGATCCAGCGAGGGCCGTTCGACGATGGCATCGGCCGGCTGGCCGCGCGGATCATCGGTGTCGGCGACCCGACGGCGATCCTCGACGTGCTGGACTTCGTCGCCGTCGCCGTCGCCGCCGCCGCCGCCCGCGACGACGCGTGCGCCTTGGTGGCGCAGCGCGTCTCCTGATCGATCGCATCGCACGTCACGTCACCGTGGCAGTCACCGCCACCGGCCGACGCAGCGGGATCACCTGCCACTACCGGATCCGAGCGGAGAATGCGGTGAGCTGCTCGACCGGGTCGAACAGCATCCTGGCCTAGGTGCAGCTCACCACGCCGGCGAAGCTGACCGGAGCGCGGCGCCCGTCGACGGTGGCCACGGTGACCATGGCGTACTGCCGTTCGCGGCTCGACGTAGTGAGCACATGGCATGCGGTGCGGGCGGTGAGGTGCTTGCAGCCGGAGAAATCGCCTTCGCGCGGCGTCCGGATGGATGGTCAGTCAGCGAGGTCAGCAACCAGTCGACGGGCTACTGTCCCGATCCTTCTTGCCGGCCGGCGGTGGCTGCAGCACTCGATCGGGCCGCACTCGATCACCCTGGGCGTGTCACGTCCGAGTTCGTGTTTCGCCGCTGCCCGGACCCGTGCGGAGCTGAGCGTGGTCAAAGATGGCGACATCGTCTGTCATGTCTGTGGCAGCGATCTGCTGCAGACGTGGAACATCGATCCGGCGTGCGGGCAAGACCGGGTCTCAGCCACTCGTTGATCGTCGCGACGTGGCGTGTGGCCTGGTAACGCACGGCCAATTTGTCGTACCGAGTGGCCGCGGCCGGGATGCCGCGCCGGCGTTACTCCGCCCGGTTGGCGCCGGAGCTGTACGCCTTGTCCGCGAGCGCCCGGTCGGGCCGGGGTGCGGGCTCGGGTCACCGTCGTGCCGGCGGACCTGGATGCGGGGCTGGTGGCCTGTTCTGTGGGTTGTCCGGTCGCCACGCCGAGTGGTACAGCCGGACGTCGTTCTTGAAGGCGTCCGGCTCTGGAGCTGTTGATGTCCATAACGAGCACCGTGCCGCGGCTGTGCGTACGCCTTCGCGCCGCCCGCGCTCAATGTCACGCGGGCGGCGCGTTCTGGTGGCCGGTGGCCTGTGGAGCGGGCCTGGGTCGCTACGGTCAGGCGGCCGCTGGGACGTAGGGGAAGCCCGTGGTCGGCTTGGCCGTGACGGAGTCCTTGGTCAGGCCGATGGTGAAGGCGGTGTTGGTGGCGAGGGAGAACATGACGTCGGGGGCGTTGTCGGTCAGGGAGCGGCCGTTGAACCCGTTGAACCCGTACACGGCGGGGGTGCCGATGCGGTAGGGCAGCACGTCGGGGAAGAGCTTGGCGGCGACAGCGGAGCCGTACGCCCGCGGGTCTTCCGCGGTGCCGTAGGCGGCGACCACCCCGGCCACCGCGTCGGCCACGATCTTGCCGTAGTTGGTGGTGTCGTCGACCGGGCGGGTGAGGTTGAGCTGGTCGCCCAGCTCCTCGTCGTACTGGGTGAGCAGCGGGTGGATCATCGGGTGCCCGGCGCGGTTGACCTGGCGCCAGCCCCCTGCGTCGGTGGCGAGGTTGGTCACCGCCCACACGTCGATCCGCTTGTCCGGGCCGGCGGACGCGAGCAGCTGGTGGTCCGGGACCTCCAGGACGATGGCGTGCACGGTGTGCCCGGCGAACAGGTTGGTGGCCTGTGCCGGGGTCCACCCGGACAGGTCGGCCCGGGTGCCGTCGGTCAGGGCGTGGCCGATGGCGTGCAGAACGTCGGGCTCGATCCAGAACGGGTCGCCCGCCTTGCCGACCCAGAGCCGCACGTCGTCCGTGGTCTCGACGGTTCCGCCGGTGCTGCCCTCGGCCAGCAGGGTGCCCCGCGTGTGCGGATCCCCGGCGTCCGCGCCGGTGAGTCGGTGCAGGCGCAGGGTCTGGTTGCCGGCCGGGTCGAGCTCGCCGAAGGTGAGCCGGTAGCTGAGGTCCGCCACGGCGTCGCCGTTGGTATCGATCTTGAACTCGTACTGGGCCTCGTGGTGGAAGCCGGCCGGGACCTCGTGGCCGGTCACCTGGGTCGCGATCGAGTGGTTGACGTTCATCACGAAGACGGTGCCCCGCTCGCCGCGGAACAGGTACAGGTCGCTGATGTCCAGCCGGACGTCCTTACGGGCGGCGGGCGAGTCGAGGTGGTGCGACATCGGGATAGACTCCTTTGGGTTGGATGTGTTGTGTCGTACCGCCGGTCGCGGGTCATCACGGCCGATGCGCGCGGCGGTCGGCGGTCGGGTTGTGCTGCGATGGCCGGTCGGTCGTCCGCCAGGAGAGTGCCGAGGGCCGGGGGTTGGTCAGGCGGCGCCGAGCGCGGCGCGGAGCACGCCGATCGCCTGGGTGATCGCCGCCTCGGCGGCGTGCGTCCCGCGCAGGGCGTTGAGCATCACGAAGTCATGGACGATGCCCTGGTAGCGCACGGCGGTCACCGGAACACCGGCTTCGCGGAGCTTGTTCGCGTACGCTTCGCCCTCGTCCCGCAGCACGTCGGCTTCACCCGTGATCACGAGCGCCGGGGGCAGGTCCCGGAGCTGCTCGACGGTCGCCCGCAGCGGCGACGCGGTGATCTGCGACCGCTCGGCCGGGTCGGTCGTGTACTGGTCCCAGAACCACTGCATCCCGTCACGGCGCAGGAAGTAGCCGGTCGCGAACTGCTGATACGACCCGGTGTCGAAGGCGGCGTCCGTGACCGGGTAGAAGAGCACCTGCTGGACCAGGGTGACACCGCCCCGCTCCTTCGCCATCAGGGTGAGCGCAGCCGCCATGTTCCCTCCGACGCTGTCCCCGGCCACTGCGATCCGGCCGGCGTCCAGGTCGTGCTCGGCGCCGTGCGCCGCGACCCACGCCGCCACCGCGTAAATCTCCTCGATGGCGACCGGGTAGCGCGCCTCCGGCGAGAGGCTGTAGTTCGGAAAGACCACGGCGGCGCCGGCGCCGACGGCGAGTTCCCGAACGAGCCGGTCGTGGGTGTGGGCGTTGCCGAATACCCAACCCGCGCCGTGAATGTAGATGATCACCGGCAGCGGGCCGGTGGCGCCGACCGGGCGCAGGATTCGCACCGAAACCGGGCCGTTCGGTCCGCCCGGCACGGTCGTGTCCTCGATGTCGGCGTTCGGCTTGCCGATCTCGCCGCTCTGTACCTCGTCGACTGTCCTGCGCCCCTCGATCGGGCCGAGGTCGAACAGGTACGGCGGGTCGGCGGTCGCCTCGGCGAACGCCTGCGCCGCCGGTTCAAGCACCACGGGCTGGTTCTTCGGCTGGTCCATGTCTCTCTCCTCGACGTCTGCCCGTACGAGCCGACGGTTGTCTCGTACCGCGGAGGCCCGGTCGGGCTCTTGCGGCTGACCTGAATCCTTCCGAGACGGCGGGGAAGAGGCTGTCGAGCGATCACCAAGCTCTCGCCGCTGTTTGCCCGACAGGGCATCTGGGGTTAACCCAACGGTCGGCGTCCCGCCGGTGCCGGCCGGGCCATCCCGGCACGGCAACCGCAACCACCTGCGCAAACTTCGGCCTCAACCAGCTAGGATTGCGACCGGCACTCGGGTTCCGGTCGACCGGCGTACGAGCGCCGACATGGCAGGAGCCCACCCCAGCGGGCAATTCCTCCTGCTGTCAGCTCGCAAGCCGGTGCCCTAACGGCCTTCGCGGGTCTGGAATCGATCAGAGAGGGCCGTGGCGTACGCCGGCACGCGCCGCACCCGCCGGAGTGGGTGGGCCGCGGGTGACCGTCGCCGCCTGCCCGACTCCCGGAGCCTGGAGAGTCGATGAGCAGCACACTTCGCGTCGTGGTCGGTGAGGACCAGCCGATCGTCCGGGAAGGCGTCATGTCGATGCTGGCCCGCGTCGGCATGGAGGTTGTCGCGTCGGTCGCCGACGCCGACGAGCTGGTCCGGATCACGGCTGACCTGCGGCCGGACGTGGTGATCACGGACATCCAGATGCCGCCGAACCTGGCCGACGACGGCCTGCGGGCAGCACTGCGGATCAGGGCCGCCCAGCCGCAGGTCGGCGTGATCGTGCTGTCCCAGTTCCTCGACGCCGGCTACGCCCTCGACCTCGTCGGCGACGATCCGTCCGGACTGGGATACCTACTCAAGGAAAAGATCGCCAACCCCGAGATGTTGAGTGACGCGGTGCGGCGGGTCGTCGCGGGCGGTTCGGCGCTCGATCCGGACGTCATCGCCACACTCGTCGGTCGCAGGCGCACCGGCGATCCCCTGGGCGTGCTCACGCCCAAGGAGCGCGAGGTCCTGTCCCTCATGGCCGAGGGCCATTCGAACGCGGGGATCGCCGCGAAACTGTTCGTCACGGTGCCCGCCGTCGAGCGGCACGTCACCGGCATCTTCCAGAAGCTCAACCTGCAGCAGGCGGATTCGACCCAGCATCGGCGGGTGCTGGCGGTGCTGACGTACCTCAGGAACTGAACAGAGCCCGCAGGTCGGCGTCGAACAGCCGGTCCTTCGGGACGAACGAGCGGACGCCGGCCGCGGCCAGCTCCTCGTCGGGCCAGGGCGACGAGCAGGTGGACGTCAGCACCACGCGCGGCGCCCGGGCTTCCTGCCGGAGGGTACGGGCGACGGCCAGGCCGTCCTGGTCGGGCAGGTTCAGGTCGAGCAGGACGCCGTCCGGGCTGTGCCGGCGTACCGCCTCGATCCCGGAGGCGCCGTCGGCCGCCTCGGCGACGACCTGTACGCCACGGGCCGCTAGCAGGGTCACCGCCATGCGGCGGAATCCGTGGTCGTCGTCGACGACCACCACGATGACGGACATGGGTACAGCATCACGCGGAGGAACTGTCGGGGTCCATGGGGCCACCCCCACGAAACCGGGTTCAGCCCGGCACGGGTATCCGCGCCCGGACCACCGTTCCGCCGTCGGGCGGTGACGAGATCATGAGTTCGCCGTCGAACGCGGCCACCCGGTCGGCGAGGCCGAGCAGCCCGGATCCCGCAGTGTCGTGACCGACACCCCCGATGCCGTTGTCCGCGACGATCACCTCGAGGGCGTCCCGCACGGCGAGCGTGATCTCGATCCGGGAGGCACCCGAGTGCTTCACGGCATTGGTCAGCGCCTCGGAGATCAGGAAGTAGAGGTTCGACTCCAACGCGGCGGGCAACCGTTGGGCGAGGAGCCCGGTGACCACGGTCGGCACTGGGCAGTGGGCCGCCAGGGCGTCGACGGCGGCGACCAGGCCTCGGGAGGTCAGCACCGACGGGCGGATACCGGCGGCGAGCTGGCGCAGCTCGTCGATGGCGGCCTGCCCCTCATCGATGGACTGGTCGATGAGCGGCAGCGCGTCCGGACTGGTGGCGGCGATCTGCTCCCGTACCAGACGCAGGCCGATCAACACGGTGACCAGCCGTTGCTGGGCGCCGTCGTGCAGGTCCCGTGATGTCTGCCGGTGCACTGCGGCGACTTTCTCGACCAGGCGCCGTTGCGCCGCCCGGGACTCCGACGCGCGGATCTCGGCCGCGTCGCGTTCCCGCGCCGCCCGCTCGATCTCCCGCCGCTCGGTGAGGTCGTACCAGGCGTAGACGACTCCCCGCCCGCATGGCAGGCAGATGGGAGCCGACCACCAGGACACCGGGAAGAGGCTGCCGTCCCGGCGAATGAGCCAGGCGTCCTCGCTGCGCGTGGTGACCCCCGTGCGCGCCGCCGCGAGCATCGGGCACTCGGACGTCGGAAACGGGGTGCCGTCCGGCCGCACGGGGCGGAGTAGCAGCTGACTCGACCGGCCGAGGACCTCGGACGCGGCCTGGTAGCCGAGCGCGACCAGCGCCGCCCGGTTCGTGTACCGGACACGGCCCTGCGGGTCCACCACCCACACCGGCTGCGGGGCGGCGTCGAGGATGCCGGGGTGCAGCGTCTCGCTGGTCATGCGATGGACGCACTCTTCCCGCGTACTGCGGCGTGATCACTCATGTCGCTTCCTCGAATCCCGTTCACGTCTCTCGCCCGACCAACTGCCCACATCCGTCGGGCGGCTCCTCGTCGCGCATTGGGACACGACGTCGGTCGAATCATCCGGCTCCGGCAGTCCCGGCGTCCAAGACGAGATGCCGACGAGGTGATAGGCGAGGCCTATCGGACCGGCTTTCCGTGACCCGCGTCCGCTTCCGGGTTGAACAACGCGTCCAGCCGCAGGGTCGCCGCCACGGCCGCGAACGCCCGGCCCAGCACGGAGCCCGGCTCGGCGACGGCCGTCACCAGGCCGACTTCGGAGGACGCGGGCGCGCCGGTCACCGGAACCACCCGCAGACCGACGGGCAACCGGAAGATGTAGTTCCACGGATGTGGCACCAGGGTCGCCCACCGGCCCGTGCCGACGTGGGCGTACAGGGCGTCGACGGAGTCCGTCTCGATCTGCGGCGCCACGCTGAGGCCCTCCGCGGCCAGCGCATCGTCGACCGCCTGCCTGCCGCGGATCCTCGGCTTCAGCAGGCACAGCGGCAGCAGCGTGACCTCCTGCCAGCTTAACTTTTCGGTGTTCGGGGGCAGGAGGTCGTCGGAGGCGACCAGCACCATCCGCTCCCGGTACAGCGGGAGGACGGTCAGCTCGGTGGTGTCCTGCTCGCCGAGGTAGACGACGCCGGCGTCGAGTTCGAAGCGGCGCAGGCGCTCGACGATCTCGGTGGTGGGCAGGCCACCGTCGAGCCGTACCCGGGCCAGCGGGTGGGTGGCGCAGAAGGGCTCGACCAGCAGGGCGACGGTGGTGGTGGCGGCCGGGATGAGGCCGAGCCGCAACTGCCCGGCCAGCCCCGACTTCAGCGCGGTGACCTCCTGCTTGAGCGCGTCATGATCGGCCAGAATCCGCCGCGCCCACAGCACCAGACGCTCGCCTTCGGGGGTCAGCCCTTGGAACGCCCGGCCGCGCCGCACCAGCGGCACATCCAGCTCGCGTTCCAGCTTACGGATGGCCTCCGACAGCGCCGGCTGCGACACGTAGCAGGCAGCCGCGGCCCGCGCGAAGTGCTGCTCGCGCGCGAGCGCGACGAAGTACTCGAGTTGACGGAACAACATGACCACACAGTGCCAGCGCCTGCTCGTTCGCGACAGGGAAGCGGAGCGTTCGAGGACCTTCCATGGGGTTGACCCCAGGCGCGCCGTGGGGTGGACAGCGACCAGATCGTGGAGGTCGCTCGACAGCCTTCCCCTGGGTCGTACCGGAAGGCTTGAGCCCAGCCGAGCGGGCTTCTTACCGACCGTCGGCGACGTCCTCCACCGGCAGACCACGACGGGACTGATCGACGATGACCATCACGACACCCACATCCACGCGTACGGGGGGCCGCCGGACCTCGGTGGCCGGTGCGACCGGCTTCACCGGCTCCCCCCGCCTGGCCGCGAACCTGCAGACGGTCCTGGTCGACCTGGTCGAGCTGCAGCTGGTCGCCAAGCAGGCACACTGGAACGTCGTGGGGCCGAACTTCCGCGGCCTGCACCTGCTGCTGGACGAGGTGGTCGACGCCGCCCGCGCGGCCGCAGACACGCTTGCCGAGCGGATGCGCGCGCTGGGCTCCACCCCGGACGGCCGCGCCGACACCGTCGCCACAACGACGAGCCTCCCCGTTCTGCCGGCCGGCGAGCTGAGCACCGCGACGGCCGCCTCGATGGTCACCGCCCGGCTGCGCACCGCCGCCGCTACGGCACGGACCGTCCACGACGAGGTCGACGCCGAAGATCCGTCCTCGGCGGATCTGCTCCACGCCGTAATCGGCACGCTGGAGAAGCAGGCGTGGATGCTCGCTGCGGAAACCGGGGCGGTGGGCACCGCACCGGATGACGTCGCCTGACGCGCGGTCCAACCCAGCTGGCACTCCGTCGGCCCGCTCCGGCGGCCCGATCGGTGCAATGTCGCTGAATTGGCCTCTTATGGGCGTTTCACCCGGCTAGCCTCGGCCCGGTCCTGCCTCAGCACAACTCGGGAGCCAGCCCATGTCGCACCACCTCGACACCCCGCTCGCCGCCCAGACCGGCCAGCTCTACCTCGACGACCTGTTCGTCTTCGACGGCGAACGCGGCACCGTGTTCGTGATGGACGTGAACAGCTCGGTGACGAAAGCGGACATCAAGCCCGGCTTCCACCACGAGGCCCGGTACGAGTTCAAGATCCACATCAATGGCTCAGAGATGGAGGAGCTGACCTACCGCGTCACCTTCGGCGAGTTCGACGCCCAGGGCGGGCAGGACCTTACCCTGCACGCGCTCACCGGCACCGACGCCCGCGACGACGCGGCGACCGGCACCCTGTTGGCCCAGGGGCGCACCGGCGCGGAGGTGACCGGCGAGCACGTGCGGATCTGGGCCGGGCGGATCAGCGACCCCTTCTACATCGACCTCGGCCAGCTCGCCACCGTCAACGACGCCTTCAAGAACGGCGCCAAGCTGGACCGCAGCGCCTGGAAGCCGCAGAACGCGAAGAACAGCTTCGCCGGCACCACCGTCGACTCGATCGTCCTCGAGGTCTCCGACGAGCCGATGCTGCGCCAGGGCGCCGGGATCGGCGTCTGGGCGGCCACCAAGCTTGCCACCGATGCCGGGGGATGGCGGCAGATCAACCGCGCCGGGCATCCGATGATGTGGCCCATCTTCTGGCCCACCGACACGGACTTCAGCAACCCGGCCAACACCCGCCACCCCTGTGAGGACCTCCGGGCCAACGGCGAGGAGATCGCCACGGCGGTGGCCCGGGTGGTGGCCGCGAACGGCACCGCGCCGGACCCGGAGGCGTACGGCTGGAGCGTGGCCCGCGCGCTCTACCCGGATGTTCTGTCATACGAGGTCGGGACCCGGGCCAACTACGGCTTCGCCGCCCGCAACGGCCGCACCAGGGCCGACAACGCGCCCGAGGTGATGTTCTCCCTGGTGCTCGACACCGGCATGACCTCCGGCCTCACTCCGAAAACCACAAAGGACGCCCGTACCGACTCCTTCCCGTACGTGGTGCCCATCGGACGGTGAAGCACCGCGAGACCGTGGCGGTCCCCAGCAGTCGAGCGGTCACGTGAGCTGGTCGGCGAGGTCATCCGGTGCGGGGCCGACCAGCCATCACCATCACGGCTGACCCGACGTGCGGGGCGATCGGGCGGCTAGACCGGGTTCCGGCGCGCGCAGTAGTTGCGTCGCCAGCGTGTCGAGCAGCCACGTTTCGCATTTGTCGTACGACCAACCATGGGTGGTCAGGCCGTCGTACACGGGGGTGTCGGTGAGCGTGGCGAACACCGCGACGGCGTCCGGCTCGGCCAGACCCGGGGCAAGAGCGCCGAGGGTGACCAGACGGCGGATCGTCGATGCGGCGCCGGCGTGGTGCTTGGCCAGCCCGTCCGCGTAGGCCTGCCCCATCTCGGGCTCCGAGCCGGCGGCCGACGCCAGCACCTTGATGATCGTTGAGCCGCGTTCGGCGACCTGCCGGGTGATCCGCACGCCGAGCGCGAGGACCTCCCGCGGGTCTGTGGCCGCGCCGAGCGCACGGGCCAACTCGGGCACCCCCGCCTGAAGATCGATGGCTTCCAGCAGGCGGCCTAGGAGCAACGGTTTCGCGCCGACGCTGGCGTAGACGGTCGGCACGGCGACCCCGGCCTCGGCGGCGATGTCGGCGATCGCCGTCCCGGTGTACCCCCGCGCGGCGAACAGACGCAACGCCGCGTCGAGGATGTCGCGCCTCGTTTCTTGCGCCTGGCGCGCGCGTCGGCTCAGGGGCCTTGACATGTCGACAGCCTAGATGTCTTCTGAGTAGAAGCCGGTTCTATTAAGGATAGGCGGCGTATACCGAGATGAGGTCCCCATGACAACCGAGACGACGCATGCGGAAGGCCGACTGTCGCCGGCGATGCTCGGCAGCGCCGCACTAGGCTTTCTCGTTCTGGTCGTGCTGCAGAACGTGCTGCGCGGCGTGCTGGGTCCTTCGCAGCGGGCGTCGGGGGCGGACCTGTCCACGCTGACGCACGAGCACGCGTGGATGGTGCACCTGTCCGCGGTCACATTCGTGCTGGGCCTGCCCGCTCTGTTGCTGTTCAGCACGAACATCGGCGCCTGGTGCCGGCGGCGCAACCCCGCTGCGGCGCCGTGGGGCCGGCTGGGTGCCGCGGCGTCGATCGTGGTCGCCGCCCTCTTCGCGATCGTCAACGTGGTTCAGGTGACGATGGTGGCCGCCCGCGACGAACTCGCGGCCGCTCCGACGCTGTCGAGTCTGCTCTGGACGTTCCACAACGCCGTGTTCACATTCAATATGGCCGCCGTCGGCGTCACGCTCTTCGGTCTCGGTCGCGCTGCCACCCTCGCCCGGCTTGTCCCGGCCTGGATGTCGCCCACGAGCACGGCAGGCGCGGCGCTGCTCATCGTGGCCGCCATGCCGGCGGTCGCGGTCACCAACGGATCACTCTGGTTCGCCGTCGGAGCTACCGGCTTCGCCGTATGGCTGCTCTTCCTCGCGGTCGCCGGCGTTTCGCTGCTGCGCCAGCCGCGGGTTGGCGCGGAGGAGGTCGCGCTGGTCAGTGCGACGGCATGAGCGGGCTGCCCGAGCCTGACCTGGTGATGATGAGCGAGCTGAACCACCCCGGGTTTGGCCAGCAGGTCACACCACGTGCACCTCGGCAAGCTGCAAGCGGCGGCCCGGCGCGGGGCAACCTGGAGGCACTCACCAAGGGTGCGTGATCGACTCAAGGCGCGATGCCGAACGGGCCCATGCTGCCGTAGTCCAGCCGTAGTGCTTCGGCCATTGCCCATGCGTTCGGCAAGGTGAATATGTCGGCACCGCCCAAGCGCTGGCTCCAACGCGGAACCAGTTCATCGGCGGCTTGGGCGGCCACGGCGTCGAGGTAGGCCTTGAAGATGGCCCAGGCGTTGGTGGCGTCGACCGGGGTCAGGATCTTCTCCACGTCGACCGAGGAGAGCGCGGCCTCGGTGGTGGAGCGCAGGTCTTGCACGTATTCGATTTGGGTCCTGACATCGTCCGGGGTGCCGGGCCGGGTGACGTGTCCGCCGACGAGCTTGTCGAAGGGGTATTCGAGAGCCTGTTGCTGGGCGTTGACGAAGCCGGGGATGTTCGCGGAGACGGCGAGGTTGGAGAACGGGACCCAGCCGGGGAAGATCACGTCCACGAGCATCAGCACGCCCTGTGTCGGGGCGTAGATGAAGATGTTTCCCTCGGCGTGGTTGGGGCCCTTGTAGTCGAGTTGGAGGCTGTGGTCTCCCGCTTCGATCGTCAGTGTGTCGTCGAACACGTGTGTCGGCGGGGGGCGGTTAGGGTCGCCGAGCAGCGCGAGTCGTTCCGCGGTGATGCGGTGGGCATAGCGTGGTACGTCCGCAGGGTAGACCGAGATCGCTCCGACGTGGTCGGAGTGCTGGTGGCTGTAGACGACCTGGGTGATGGGGCGGCTGGTCACGCCGCGGATTGCCCGCAGAATGTTGTGGCCGAGGGTGGGTGGCGCGTCGACGGCGATAACGCCCTCGTCCGTGACCACGAACATCATCTGGTACATGCCCTCACTGAGCCAGAACACGCCGTCGGCGATCTCCTCCAAGACGTAACCGACCTTGGGGACCTCGGGACCCAGGGCAGCCTGCGGCACCGGGGCCGTTGGTAGCTTCCGCGCCCGCTCAGCAACGTCCGAATACGGCGCTTTCGACACGTGCGGCCCCCTGCCTCGCCAATCGCACCGACCGGCTCTGCCCGATACTGAGCGCCGCGGTCGCTGGGCGACGGATGACCCGACGCACCGTCGATCGTCCTCGCAGGGGTTCAGGCTCGCTGCCGTATCGCTCGACGCTCAACCGCAAGGGGACACCTGGGGGCATACTCCCGTCCCGTCCGTTGGTCCGCGGCGAGCTTCTCCGATGGCTCAGAGGCTCCGCAAAGCCCGTTGCGCTGGGATCGTTCAGTCGGCCGGCCGGGCGTGCGCCGGCACCTGGAGCAGGTCCAGGCAGTTGCGCCACAGCGTCTCCAGCTGGGCCGGATCGTTGAGCAGCTTCGCGAGCAGGACCCGTCCCTCGATCTGCGCGACGATGGACCGGGCGGCCTCCCGGGCGTCGACGGACGGGCCGGCCTGGCCCCGCTCCTTCGCCTCCACGACCACCTGCTCGATGAGGTCGATCTGGGCCTCGAAGATCTCCTGAAGCCGGCTGCGGATCTCCTCGGCCTGGTTGCTGAGCTCCAGCGCGAGGTTGCCGAAGAGGCAGCCGGCGACGAGTCCGACCTGCTGCTGCCCGGTGCGCTGCACCTCCTCGGTGGCCTCGAACAGGTCCCGCAGGCGCCGCAGCGGGTCGCGGTCGCTACTGAGCACCTCGACCCACTGCCGCCGCTGGCCCGCCCAGTGTTCGTCGATGACGGTGAGCGCGAGAGCCTGCTTGGACTCGAAGAAGTAGTAGAAGCTGCCCTTCGGCACGCCCGCCGTCGCGCAGATCTCCGCTACGCCCAGCGCCGAATATCCGCGCTGTTCCAGCAGCGTCGCGGCCGCACCGAGGATCTTGTTCCGCGCGTCACTTGTCCGTCCCATGGCTTTGACGATACACGACCGGTCGGCTAGCTTTTTGTCGACCAGTCGTCTACTGGTCATCCAGGCCCGGGCCAACAGGAGCTCCGGCCAGTCAGGAAGAGGAACGTCATGAGCAGTCAGGGACAGAAGGTCGCCGTGATCACCGGTGCATCTCAGGGCATCGGCGCCGGCCTCGTGGACGCGTACCGCAAGCTCGGGTACGGCGTCGTGGCGACCTCACGTTCGATCGGTGACGCCGACGATCCGGAGATCGTCACCGTCCGGGGCGACATCGCGGATGCCGACACCGCGGATCGGGTGATCACCGCCGCGTTGGACCGTTTCGGCCGCATCGACACCCTCGTGAACAACGCCGGGGCCTTCATCGCCAAGCCGTTCACCGACTACACCGATGAGGATTTCGACCTGGTCACCGGGGTCAACCTCGCCGGCTTCTTCCACCTCACCCAGCGTGTCCTGCCGCACCTGCTCGCCGTCGGCGGGGGACACGTCGTCAACATCACCACGAGCCTCGTGGACCAGCCCAACTCCAACGTGCCGTCCGTGCTCGCGTCGCTGACCAAGGGCGGCCTCAGCTCCGCCACGAAGTCCCTGGCCATCGAGTACGCGGGCCGAGGAGTACGGGTAAACGCCGTCGCCCCGGGGATCATCAAGACCCCGATGCACCCGGTCGAGTTCCACGACACGTACGGCGGGCTGCACCCGGTCGGCCGGATGGGTGAGATCAGCGACATCGTCGACGCGGTCGTCTACCTCGAATCCGCGCCGTTCGTCACCGGCGAGATCCTGCACGTCGACGGCGGCCAGAACGCCGGTCACTGACCCCCAATCCCCACCCCTGAAGAGGAGCAGACGATGCCGATCGTCACCATCCAGATCACCCGCGAGGGCAGCACGCCCGGCGCGTCCGCGGCGACCGCCGAGGAGAAGGCCGCGCTCATCAAGGGGGTGAGCGAACTGCTGCGCGACGTCCTGAACAAGCCGCTGACGTCGACCTTCGTGGTCATCGACGAGGTCGAGACCGAGAACTGGGGACGCGGCGGCCTGCCGGTCGAGCAGTTCCGCGAACAGGAGCAGTCACGCTCCAGCGAGTAGAACCGCTGCGTAAAACCGTGACGTGACCTGCGGACTTGCAGCAGTGGGGATCACTCCTCGTAAAGCCTGTAGCGGAGCGGGGCGCACCGACAGGACCGATGGCCAGAGCCGAGCCCGGATCTGCACCATCGCCCGGTGCGCCCCGACACCGTCGGGGTGGAGGCGGCCGGCCGGTGGGCGGAGCCGGAGCTGCGCCCGCCCGCACAATCGTCCCGGCAGTGCGACCGGGTTCGCTACGCCGTCTGAGCTAGGTGCCGGTCGGCTGCGGCTGGGTGGGGCGGTTCTCGACGACGGCCACCACGAGAAGCACTCCGGTCGTTGTCACGCTGACCCCGATCAGCGGCAACCAATGGGCGGTGACGGCGGCGACGAGTATGGCGAGCAGGCCGCTCAGGCGGGGCCAGGACAGCCGGCGGTAGATGGTGGCGGACAGTAGGACTCGACCGGTGAGAAACAGAGCGGGGCCGGCGACCGTGATGGCGATGGCCGCGGCGGATCCCTGTTCAGTCGGATGCGCGATGACAGCTTCAGCGGCGGCGGAGGAGGCCAGGACGCCGGCGATCATGATGAGATGCAGGTCGCCGGTCAACGTGCCGAACCAAGGCAGACCACGCTTCTCGATGGCGGCGCCGAGATACTTTCCCGCCGGAGTGACGTACGACAACCCGATCAGCACCGTTGCGGCGAAGACCACCAGAAACGCAACGGAGTGGCAGAGATCCTTGTCGGTACGGGAGTAGACCAGACCGGCGGAGAACAGGAGCTCGCCGAGAGCGATGATGAAAATCTGTTGGTACCGCTCGGTGAGATGGCCCCCTCGCAGTTGCAGTTCCTCCGGCCGCGCCCGGCCAAGCCGTGGCGTCCACCATCCCAGTAGCGGCCCGGAATAGTCGAGTGCCAAGGCCGCCACCCACGTCGGTATTCGCGCCACCGCCCAGAATGCCCCCACCAGCCACAGGACCCCGGACGTGCTGAACCAGACGAAGAATCTCAAGGGGCGCATGCGCAGCGGATGCCCCCGCAGTGCCAGCGCCGCGAAACCGCTCCGGACAACGTGAACGGCGACGTAGATGCCGGCGAAGAGAACGGCCTGTCCCTCCTCAACGTACGGGACAGCGGCGCTCATCAAGATCACGCCCAGCGTCGAGCCGACCAGCAGAGCCCGCACACTGCGATTGGTACGTGCATACCAGTCGGAGAACCAGGTGGTCACCACCCAGACCCACCACAGGGGCAACAGGAGAAGGATGGTGTGCAACGCTCCGGCGACGGTCGCGTCGGACAGCAGGACCCCGGACAGCTGCCTCAATGCCAACACGAACGCCAGATCGAAGAACAGTTCCAGGAAGGACGCGCTGAGCGGTTCGTCGCGCTGTCGCAGCAGCGGAGCCCGCATCCTCACGTCGCCCCCTGATGCCCTCGGCACTTTCATACCACCGCCGTGACCACCTCTCGGCATCTCCGGGCAAGCTCCCCGCCGGTTGTTGCTGACTGGCCTCCGGCCGCCACGAACCGCTGGCCACATGTCAGGGGTCACGGGACCGTGTCAGCTGCGTCATCGTCCTTCGGGGAGGAGGCGCCGTCAGGAGACGTCGTTGAGCTGCTGTCGCCCGAGAGCCGGCGACCCGGGCGCCAGCGGGCCGGGCAGGACCGCTACCGCAGGCCGGGGAGGCGAGATCACTCCCCGTGCCAAGGGCGGCAGCGTCTGCTGGTTCTTCTATCCACGGGACTGGTTGCCTTGACCAGGCGCGCGCGCTGGCAGGGGCGGCGACGGCTCGACGCACGGGCGGGCCGGCGACTTCATCGCGGCCAGATGACCACCGCGGCAGCGTCGCCGACCGGTCTGGCTCGTCCGCCCCGCTGGCGGCACGAACCCGGTCGTCTCGGCGATCAGCACCCGGTGGCGGCGGCTGCCCTCAGGCCCGCCCTGGCCAGCAGCGGACAGCGACGGACATCGGCGTACTAAGCCCTGGCGGCGCCCACCGCCGCCACTTCGCGATACGGGGCCAGGAACGCGGTCAGCGCCGCAAGCATCGCGTCGGGAGCCTCCTCGGCGACGAAATGGCCACTGTTGGGAATGACCGCGGTCTGCACGTCGTCCGCGAGGAGCTTCATCGCCTCCCCGACCTGATCGCCGCTGCTTGCCGCTCCGCCGATCGCCAGGACGGGCATGGCGAGCCGCGTGTTCTTGCGCTTCTCGTTCTGCGTCATCATCGCGTCCCACGCTCGGTAGAAGCCGAAGCTGCCACGCAGGGAGTCGGGGTTGGAAAGCATGCCGACGTAGTAGTCGATCAGGTCGTCGGGCAACTTCCCGCCCTGGATGGTGAACTCCCAGCTGAAGAAGAGCTTCTCCCGTCCCTGGACAAGCTGTTCGTTCAGCTTGTTGATCCGGTTGAAGGGGATGTGCCAGAACCGGTCGTTGAGCGGCCCGGGAGCGAACATGGGCGGTGAGGGAACCGCCCCCGGAGGCCCGGGAACCTCGGCGAGGGCCACGCGGTCGATCCGTTCCGGGTGGTCCGCGGCCAGCGCGTATCCGATCGGGAGTCCGGTGTCGGTGCCGACCATGGCGAACCGCTGGTGGCCGAGCGCGTCCATCAGCGCGACCATGTCGTTGGCCTGGGTGCCGGGGTCGTACCCGTCCTCCGGCTTGTCGGACAGCCCCATGCCGCGCTGGTCGACCGCGATGACCTTGAAGTCCCGGGCCAGGGTGGGCATCATCAGGCGCCACGCGTACCAGCTCTGCGGCCAGCCATGCACCAGCAGCAGCGGCGGTCCGTCACCGCCGACGACCGCATGCAGGCGCAGTCCACCGATGTCGACGTACCGGCTGGTGAACGTGTCGGTGAACCCTGCCGGAAGGTTCGGCGCCTGCGAGACGGAGCCGGGGCCCTCCGGGACGGAAGTCGAGCTCATCACGATCTCCTTTCACCACACCCCAGGGAGTCGGCACAGGATCGATGCCGGCCCGATTACCTCTGCGCTGGCCAGCCCCGGCTCGACCCAGAGAAACTCCCTGGCCGCACACCTGGGCGGTGGCCCTGCGGAACCACTTCACGATATGCGGGGACACCCGGCGCCAGGGCAGGACCAGGAAAAATCCCCGCGCGACGGACCGCTCCGCGCCAAGACCGGCTCCGATGTCGAGCGGGCCAAGCGGTTTCACAAGGCGCCGATGTCAGCTCGACTCGGGGCACAGCATCGCGTGGTCCGGTCCGGCGGAAGCAGGCTGGGCGATCCGCTTCTCCGGCAGGTACGCCGTTCCCGGCATGCCGAACGCGGCCGGAAGTCGCGCCGGTCCCGGAGGATGGCGAGCCGTTCTCGTACGGCACGTTGAGCCACTTGTGCGCGTCGCCGGCGATCGAGTCGGCGCGCTCCATGCCCTGAACCAGGGTGCGGTACGCGGCGAGAGCGCGGCGAAGATCCCGAATGCGCCGTCGGCATGCAGCCACGCACCGTGCCGCTCGGCCAGTCGGCCAGTTCCTCCAGCGGGTCGAAGTCACCGGCGTTTACCTCGCCGGCGGTGGCGATGAGCACCGCCGGCGCGTTCAGCAGGCACAGCCGGCGCGCCAATGCGGGCAGGTCCACCCGGCCTACGCTGTCCCGGGCGAAGGCCTCGACAGCGTCCCGGCCGTGGCCGAGCAGTTGTCGTGCCTTATGGTCGCTGGCGTGCAGGTATCCGCCGGCCTGGGCAGGGTCGGGCTACGCATGCTGGCGGGCCCAGTCGATCTCGTGCTCGAACGAGAACTCCGGCGTCCAGAAGTCCACGAGGACGGCGTGGCCGCGCAGCTCAGCGGGGCCGAGTGGCTCGGAGTTGAGCCACTCGGCCGCGCCGGCGAGCGAGGGCATGTGCACACGTTCGAACAGGGGCATCGCTAGCGCATCGAGCGGAACGTCGCGCGGAGGTCTTCCGAGAGCAGCTGCGGCTGCTCCCAGGACGCGAAGTGTCCGCCCCTGTCGTGCTTGTTGTAGTGGACGAGGTTGGGGTACGCCCGTTCCGCCCAGCTGCGCGGAACCCGGTAGATCTCGTCGGCGAAGATGCTCACGCCGACCGGGATCGTCACGCCCTTGGTAGCGAAGAAGAGGAGCTTGTTCTCCCAGTACAGCCGCGCCGAGGACACCCCAGTGTTGGTCAGCCAGAAGAGCGTGATGTTGTCCAGGATGTCGTCGCGCGTGAGGTCGCTCGGCTTCTGCAGGCGTCCCTCGAGGACCTGCTGAACCAGGCCGGGCTGACCGCTCCCGTCGCCGTGGTCGAGCATGAACGCGGCGAGATCGATGGGCGAGTCCGCCAGGCCGTAGAGCGTCTGCGGGCGCGTCCCCATGATCAGCCCGTACGCCACGTGGGTTCCAAAGAACCTGATCAGCTGCTTGTACGTGGTCTGCTCCTCGTCGGAGAGACCGTCCGGCGCCGGACTGCCGGCAAAGGCCGCGAGGAAGACGTCCGGCGGAACCGCGCCGGGCATGTTGGTGTGGATGCCGATCAGCTCCGGTGGCGCCGGCTCGGCGGCGGCCGGGTCGGCGCGGCCGCCGGCCATCGCGTCGACGACGATCGCGCCCCAGTCGCCGCCCTGCGCGGCGAACCGTGAGTACCCGAGACGCCCCATCAGCTCGACGTAGGCCTTCCCGATGTGCACGGGATCCCAGCCGGTCGTGGTCGGCTTGCCGGAGAACCCGTATCCGGGCATCGACGGGATCACGACGTGGAAGGCATCCGACGCGCTCCCGCCGTGCGCCGTCGGATCCGTGAGCGGGCCGATGATCTTCAGCTGCTCGACGATCGACCCGGGCCAGCCGTGGCAGACGACAAGCGGGAGCGCATCCTCGTGCTTCGAGCGAACGTGGATGAAGTGGATGTCCAGACCGTCGATCTCGGTGACGAAGTTGGGGAGGGCCTTCAGCCGCGCCTCGCACTTGCGCCAGTCGTAGTCGGTCGCCCAGTAGCGAGCGAGGTCCTGCATGAGCGCGAGCTGCACGCCCTGCGAGTCATCCTTGACGGTCTCCTTCTCGGGCCAGCGGGTGGCTCTGATGCGCGCGCGCAGATCCTCAAGGTCCGCCTCGGGGAACTCGATCTTGAATGGCCGGACCTGTGTGGCGCCCGCTCGTGCTTCGGTTTTGACAGCCATAGAGGCCTCCTTTCCGTCTTGAGTGCATTGCCGGTCGAGGGGGCTTTCCGCCCTCCTACCGCGACAAACGGGATGCCCCGGCTCCTGCTCGGCAGGAGCATCTTGGGTGAAGGCCCTGCCCGGACCTGCGCCAGTTCGGCAGCGACACGCCGCCGCCATCTGTCCAGAGCCTAGGGCGCTCTTCCTCGTGTCGCGGCCCATACGAGCAATCCCGCACGGCCGGGGCCCGCGCGTCGAACACCACCCGGCGCGGCGTCTACACCTGGCTCGGCGTCGGTGATTGAGCTGGGCAGTGTCTTCAAAGGATCTTGGACCCCCAGGTCGTACCAGTCGAACGTCCCAGCCGGCGTATTGGGCGATGCCGAAACGACGTACCCGCAAGTGCGGAAGCAGTACGGTGGCAACCGAGCCCCTGCCTCACCGGCGGCCTCCGCGGGAGCGACAGCTCGCCTGATCGGGTGGGGAGTCCGCTATCGGCGCAGCACGGCGGCCAGAAAACCGACCGGAGCCCCACTGGCCCGACGCCGCCGGGGACTCATGATGCCCTGACTCATCCCAGGGAGGCCGCAGTGGGCACGACAAATGTCCGGACCAGAGGCGCGAGCGGTACGACGGCCATCGAGAACGTCGACATGAAGCTCGAGGTGGTCGTCATCCAGGTCTCGGACGTCAACCGCGCGAAGGACTTCTACGGCCGCCTCGGGTGGAGGCTCGACCAGACGCCGCCTGGCGTGGTCCAGTTCACGCCGCACGGCTCCGGGTGCTCGGTGCAGTTCGGCCCGAACCTCACGTCGGCCGCGCCCGGCTCGGCCAAGGAGTACCTGATCGTGTCCGACATCGAGGCGGCTCGGAACACGCTCGTTGCCGCCGGCGTCGAGGTCGGCGAGGTTTTCCACAGCGGCCCTGACGGGCCGGTCAGCGGAATGGATCCCGAACGCCGCAGCTATTTCTCCCGCGCCTCGTTCAGCGACCCCGACGGCAACACCTGGCTGCTGCAGGAGATCACCAAGCGGCTTCCCGGGCGCATCGAGGCGGCCGCTACTTCCTTCGGCTCCGTAAGCGATCTGGCAAGTGCACTTCGGCGTGCGGAGACCGCCCACGGCGAGCACGAGAAGCGCACCGTAAGACGGACCCGAACTGGCCCGACTGGTACGCGGAGTACATGGCGAGCGAGCAGGCAGGCACGGAACCGCCCAAGTGAGCCGTCGGCTCCGACGGCAGTCACTCGATGCGCAACTCTTCAAGATTCACCCCGGCCGCCAGGAACCGAGGCTGAGGCAGTCGGGAGGCGGCGACCAGCGCCATGCCGGCCGAGGTCGTCGGGCCGCAGCCGTAGACGTCGGGTGGGAGCACCCGCGCCTCGCCTCCACCGCGTCTGGCCCGCGCCCCGAACCTCGGATGCCCGTTCGAATCGAGTCAGATGGGGTACACGCCACCGGTCTCACCCTCGCGCGTGACCACACGGAAGGAAAGGACGGCAATGACCAGGATCGGCATCATCATCGGGAGCACCCGTCCCGGCCGCAACGGGGAGGCGGTGGCCCGCTGGGTGCACGAGATCGCCAGCGAGCGCAGCGACGCCGTGTACGAGCTCGTCGACATCAAGGAGTTCAACCTGCCGCACCTCGACGAGATGGCACCCCCGTCGCTGGGGCAGTACAGCCAGCCGCACACGCTGCGCTGGGCCGAAAAGATCGCCTCGTACGACGGCTATGTCTTCGTGACGCCGGAGTACAACCACTCGACCTCTGGCGCATTGAAGAACGCGATCGACTTTCTGTATGCCGAGTGGAACAACAAGGCGGCCGGGTTCGTCAGCTACGGCAGTGTCGGTGGCACCCGGGCGGTGGAGCACCTGCGCCTGGTCGCGGCCGAACTGCAGATGGCGGATGTCCGGGCGCAGGTGGCGCTCTCGCTCTTCACCGACTTCGAGAACTTCAGCGTCTTCAAGCCCGGTGCTCATCAGGTTGGTGCGGTGAACACGATGCTTGACCAGTTGGCGGCGTGGAGCGGCGCGCTGGCAACCCTGCGGGCCGGCTCGACGATGGCAACGGCTCAGTCCGGTGGGTAGCCGTCAGTCGGTTCCGGTCAGCCCACCTTTGGTGCGGCGCGGGAGATGATCGTGGCGAAGTCGACGCCGCTCGGCAGGGTGCCGAACGCCTGGCCGTGGTCGCCCGCGAGCCGGGAGGCGCAGAAGGCGTCGGCGACCGCGGGGTGACCGTGCCGCACCAGCAGCGAGCCTTGCAGGACCAGGGCGAGCCGTTCGACGACCCGGCGGGCCCGCAGTTCGAGGTCGCCGTGGTCGGACAGGTCGGCCTGCACCTGACGTACGGCGGCGTCGAGCCGCGCGTCGGCGCCGGCGGCGGCGCTCACCTCGGCCCGGAACGCCTCCATGACCTGGGGCTCCTTCGCGATGGCGCGCAGGACGTCCAGCGCGGCGACGTTGCCGGAGCCCTCCCAGATCGAGTTCAGTGGGGACTCGCGGAACAGCCGCGGCATGCCCGACTCCTCGACATAGCCGTTGCCGCCGAGGCATTCGATTGCCTCGGCGGCGTGCGCCGGCCAGCGCTTGCAGACCCAGTACTTGCCGACGGCGAGAGCGAGCCGTTTGAACGCGGTCTCGCCGGCGTCGCCGCGCGCGGATCGGTCGGTCGCTCCGGCGAGCCGCATCATGAGCACGGTGGCGGCCTCGGACTCGACCGCGAGGTCGGCGAGCACGTTGCGCATCAGCGGCTGGTCAACGAGGTACCGGCCGAAGGTCCGCCGATGGGCGGCGTGGTGGGCGGCGGTGATCACCGCTTGGCGCATCCCGGCCGCCGCACCGATGACACAGTCGAGGCGAGTCAGGTTGACCATGTCGATGATCGTGCGGACGCCGCGTCCCTCCTCGCCGACGCGCCACGCAACGGCGTGCTCGTATTCGACCTCCGATGAGGCGTTGGACCGGTTGCCGAGCTTGTCCTTGAGGCGCATCAGTCGCATCGGGTTGCGCGTGCCGTCCGGCAGGACCCGCGGCACGAGGAAGCAGGCGAGTCCGCCCGGCGCGTGGGCGAGGGTGAGGAAGATGTCGCACATCGGCGCCGAGGTGAACCACTTGTGCCCGAGGAGGCGGTAGGTGCCGTCCGGCTCGGGGTGCGCAATGGTGGTGTTGGCGCGCACGTCCGAGCCGCCCTGCTTCTCCGTCATCGACATGCCCGCCAGCAGCCCCTGCTTGCTCAGCGGCGGACGCAGCCCGAAGTCGTAGTCCTCGGCGGTGAGCAGCGGCTCGTACTGCGCGGCCAGCTCCGGGTTGTGCCGTAGCGCCGGCACGGCCGCATACGTCATCGAGATCGGGCAGCCGTGGCCGGCGTCGGGACGCCAGGTGTAGAACTTGGCGGCCCGGGCCACGTGTGCGCCGGGCCGGCCGTCCGCCCACGGTGCGGCGTGCAGGCCGTGCGTGACCGCGGTGCGCATCAGCGCGTGCCAGGCCGGGTGGAACTCCACCTCGTCGATCCGGTGGCCGTAGCGGTCGTGGGTGCGTAGGACCGGCGGGTGTTCGTTCGCCAGCCGCCCGTACTCGATCGCCGGCTCGGCACCCCCGAGCCGGCCGAGTTCGTGCAACTCGGCGGCGGCCCAGCCGGCGCCCTCCCGTTCCAGGCCCTCGAGCAGTGCCGGGTCGTCCGCCGCGTCGTAGCCGGCCAGCGGGGGAACCTGGTTGAAGACCTCGTGTGTCGTCGTCACGGCGATACTCCAAGCGCGCGGTGGCTGAACGTGATCAGGCTGGGGATGGTGCCGGGGCCGGCGACCCCGGCGGCCAGCGGACCGACCATGGCCTCGGCCAGGGCGCCGACCAGGGCGGTCGCGGTCAGCTCCGGGTCCTGCGGGGGCAGTTCACCGCTCGCCACACCCGCCGCGACGTAGCCGGCGATCAGCTCGGCGTACGCCCGGCGGAAGACGAGCCGCTCGGCGTCGACTGCTGGGTCGACCGGCTCGGCGAGCAGGGCATAGGCCAGCCGTGGGGACTGCAGTGCGCGGCCGGAGAACGTCTCGATGACGGCAGACACCTGCTCGGCGACGGTGGCCTGCCGCGCCGCGGCGCGGGCGACCGCGTCCACCTCGCGCTGGGAGGCAGTCCGGAACACCTCGGCGAACAGGTCGGCCTTGGTGGGGAAGTGGCGGTAGACGCTGCCGGTGGCCACGCCGGCGCGCTCCGCGACGGCGGCGATCGAGCAGCCGGCGTACCCGTGCCCGGCCATGATCTCCAGCGCGGCCGCGGTGATCCGCGCTCGGGAGGCGCTCAGCCGAGCCTGCACCCGCTCGGTGCTTCGGTAGGCCACGCAAGAAGTGAACCACTATTCAGTCTTTGTCGGCAAGGTGCCGACCACTCCGGGTCGGAGCCGGGCAGCGCCCTTCTCCGCCCGGTTGTTGGCCGATTGCCGTATTTACGGAGCGTGACGGTCACAGCTTTGCTTCAACGCCCCGTCGTGATCTCCGTGCCGCCCGGCCGATCAGGTACCGTCCCCTGTCACATCGTTCTTTGCGTCAACCCTGGCTGCCCGTTCTGGCGGAGCCGATCGGAGGACACTGCCGTGACTTTCCATAGCGCAGTCCGCAAGGCTGGACTCATCGTGGCGATCGCCGCCCTCGCGGCGAGCGCGGGGTGCGCCAAGAAGGAGGAGGGCGAGGTCCAGGCGAGTGGGGTCAAGCTCATCGAAAAGGGCAAGCTGACCGTCTGCACTCACCTGCCGTACGCCCCGTTCCAGTCCAAGGACGCCAGCGGCAAGGTGATCGGGTTCGACGTCGACGTCATGGACCTGGTCGCCAAGGACCTCGGCGTCGAGCAGACGATCGTCGACACGCCGTTCGAGGGGATCAAGTCCGGCCAGGACCTGAACACCGGCAAGTGCGACGCGGCCGCTGCCGGCATGACGATCACCGAAGAGCGGCAGAAGGTCATGAACTTCTCCGACCCCTACTTCGACGCGACCCAGGCCATGCTCGTCAAGACCGGCAAGCCGTACAAGTCGCTCGACGACCTCAAGGGCAAGAAGGTCGGCGTCCAGGCCGCGACCACGGGCCGTGACTACGCCAAGAAGTTCGAGCAGGAGAAGGGTCTGCAGCTCGTCGAGTTCGAGGACCTCGCCGCCGAGCAGCAGGCGCTGTCCAACGGCCAGATCGAGGCCGCCATCAACGACCTGCCGGTCTGGACCGAGTACATCAAGGAGCACCCCGGCGGGTTCGAGGTGACCGCCGAGTTCGACACCGGCGAGCAGTACGGCTTCTCGGTGAAGAAGGACGGCAACCCGGAACTGCTCAAGAAGATCAACGAGGTGCTGGCCAAGGCCAAGCAGGACGGCACGTACGACACGATCTACGAGAAGTGGATCGGCAAGAAGCCGAACGCCTGATTCCTGGCAGGAGGGCGCGCCCGTGGGGCGCGCCCTCTGTGTCGACAACCTCCGCACAGTCAAGGAGCGTTGAACCGTGAAGCTGCGACGCCGCCAGCGAGAGCGGCTGTCCCTCGGGATCCAGTACCTGGCCTTCGTCGCCGTCATCGCCGTGGTGATCCTCGCCGCGGACTGGGGCCGGCTGAGGGACGCCTTCTTCCGCGTCGACATCATCGAGTCGATGTTCCCGACGATCATCACCGTCGCGCTGCGCAACACGATCCTCTACACGCTGGGTGCGTTCGCCTTCGGTCTGGTGTTCGGCACGATCCTCGCGCTGATGCGGCTGTCCCGGGTGGCTCCGTACCGCTGGGTGGCGACGGCGTACATCGAGCTGTTCCGAGGTCTTCCCGCGCTGCTGGTGCTCTTCCTCGTCGGGTACGGCATTCCCATCGCCTTCCCCGAGCGGGAAATCCCGGGCGGCGTGTTCGGGTCGATCACCATCGGTCTCGGCTTGACCGCCGCGGCGTACATGGCCGAGACCATTCGGGCCGGCATCCAGGCCGTACCGAAGGGGCAGATGGAGGCGGCCCGTACCCTCGGCATGTCGCACTTCACCGCGATGCGCACCATCGTCATCCCGCAGGCGTTCCGGATCGTGATCCCGCCGCTGACGAACGAACTCATCCTGCTCACGAAGGACTCATCGCTCGCCTACGTGCTCGGCGTGACGGCGCAGACCATCGAGGTCACCAAGTTCGGTCGCGACACGCTGAACGATCGGGTCAACGCCACCCCGCTGCTGGTGGCCGGGCTCACCTACCTGATCATCACGTTGCCCCTCTCCCAGGTGGTACGACGCCTCGAACTCCGCTACGCCAAGGCTCGGTGACCCACATGACTACTACCCAACCCCGCCCCGCCGTCGAGATCCGCGACCTGCACAAGTCCTTCGGGCCGCTCGAAGTGCTCAAGGGCATCGACTTCGAGGTCGGCCACGGCGAGGTGGTCTGCGTCATCGGGCCGTCCGGGTCCGGCAAATCGACGCTCTTGCGGTGCGTCAACCTCCTGGAGGAGCCGACCGCCGGCAAGATCTGGGTGAACGGGACCGAGATGACCGACCCGGACGTCGAGATCGACTCGGTACGCCGCGGCATCGGCATGGTCTTCCAGTCGTTCAACCTCTTCCCGCACCTGACGGTGCTGGACAACCTCACCGTCGCCCAGCGCCGGGTGCTCCGTCGTGGTCGCGCCGAAGCCGAGCGGATCGCGCGGAGCAACCTGGAGCGGGTCGGCCTGGTCGACAAGGCCGGGGCGTTCCCGGCGCAGCTCTCCGGCGGGCAGCAGCAGCGGGTGGCGATCGCCCGATCGCTGTCGATGGACCCCAAGCTGATGCTGTTCGACGAGCCGACCTCCGCGCTCGACCCCGAACTGGTCGGCGATGTCCTCACCGTGATGCGCAATCTGGCCGAGGAGGGCATGACCATGATGGTGGTGACCCACGAGATGGCGTTCGCCCGGGACGTCGCCGACCGGGTCGTGTTCATGGACGGCGGCGTGGTGGTCGAGCAGGGGCCGCCGCACGAGGTGCTCGGCGCGCCGCGGCACGAACGGACCCGCTCCTTCCTCGCCCGGGTCCTCGACCCGACCCACGTCGCGCAGCTTGGTCAGCCCGGCCAGTCCGCCGAGCCGACCGAGCCGCCCAGCCTGCCGGCCGACGACCGCCACAACCTGTGACAGCTGCCCATCCGCCCACTCATCAGGGGCGGATGAGGCACATGCCGCCGGAAGTGGGCCGGTCCATCGTGGTCAACGCGTGGGGCACCTCGGCGAGGCCGATGGTGCGGGTGATCAACTCGGCGGGGCGCAGGACCCCGGCAGTGACCAGCCGCAGCAGTTCCGGATAGGCGTGCGCGGCCATGCCGTGACTGCCGCGCAGCTCCAGCTCGAACGCGATCACGAGGTCCATCGGCAGGGCCGGGCGGCCCTGGGCGGCCGGGAGGAGACCGACCTGCACGTGCCGTCCCCGCCGCCGCAGGCTTTCGATCGACGCGGCGCAGGTCGCGTGACTGCCCAACGCGTCGAGTGACAGGTGGGCGCCGCCGCCGGTCGCCGCCCGGACGGCCGCGGCCACCGCGCCGGGCCCGGTGAGGGCACCGCCGTCCAGGCAGACGGTCGCCCCGTAGCTCTTCGCCAGCTCGAGCGCGCCAGGGGCAACGTCGACCGCCACCACCTGCGCACCGCACGCTGCCGCGATCATCACCGCCGAAAGGCCCACTCCGCCGCAGCCGTGCACCGCCACCCACTCGCCCGCGGCCACCCGCCCCTGGCTGACCACGGCCCGGAACGCCGTGGCGAAGCGGCAGCCCAGCGCCGCCGCGGCCGGGTAGTCCAGCTCGTCGGGAAGTCGGACCAGGTTGACGTCGGCGTCGTGGACCGCCACGTACTCGGCGAACGAGCCCCAGTGGGTGAAGCCGGGCTGCGTCTGCCGCTCGCAGACCTGCTGGTCGCCGGCCAGACAGGAGGGGCACTGCCCACAGGCGCAGACGAAGGGCGCGGTGACCCGGTCGCCGGGCCGCCAGCCGCGCACGCCGGCGCCGACCGCCGTGACGACACCGGCGAACTCGTGCCCGGGGACGTGCGGCGGGCGGATGTCGGGATCGTGTCCCTGCCAACCGTGCCAGTCACTGCGGCACAACCCGGTCGCCTCGACGCGGATGACCGCACCCCCGGGCGGCGGTACGGGGTCCGGGACGTCGCGGACCTCGGGTGGAGCACCGAACTCGTCGAAGACCACGGCACGCATGCGCCGCATCCTCACATGCCACGGTCCGGCCGGCGCGAGCACCCCGGTGTGCGGCACGGCGCACCGCAGGAAAGGATGTGGCCTATGACCGATCCTGTTCGCGAAGCCGCACTGCCCAGGCGCGTCGTGGTGACCGGGGCCGCCGGAAAGCTCGGTCGTGCCGTGGTCGCGCATCTGCGCGGAGTGGGCGTCGACGTGCTGGCTGTGGACCGCGCCGGCGGGCGCGATCCCCGCGACGTCGACGGCGAGTTCCTGCTCGTCGACCTCACCGACTACGGGCAGGTGGTGGAGGCCTTCACCGGCGGCGCCGACGAGCACGGCGGCAGGGTCGACGCGGTCGTACACCTGGCGGCGGTCCCCGCGCCCGGGCTGCTGCCCAACGCGACCACCTTCGCGAACAACTCCGCGGCGACGTACAACACCTTCGCTGCGGCCAGGGCGGCTGGGATCAAGCGGGTGGTGTGGGCGTCGAGCGAGACGGTGCTCGGGCTGCCGTTCGACACTCCGCCGCCGTACGCGCCGGTCGACGAGGAGTACCCGCCGCGCCCGGAGTCGACCTACTCGCTGAACAAGGCGCTCGAGGAGGAGATGGCGCGGCACTTCTGCCGATGGGACCCCGAGCTGGTCATGGTGGGCCTGCGGTTCTCCAACGTCATGGACGTCGAGGACTACGCGCGGTTCCCGTCCTTCGACGCCGATCCGAAGCTGCGCCGCTGGAACCTGTGGGGCTACATCGACGCCCGGGACGGGGCCCAGGCGGTCGAGCGGGCACTCGCCCACGACCGGCCCGGCGCCGACATCTTCATCATCGCCAACGCCGACACCGTCATGAGCAGGTCCAGCGCCAGCCTCATGGCCGAGGTCTACCCCGACGTCGAGGTCCGCAAGGAGCTCGGCGAGCACGAGACTCTGCTCAGCATCGACAAGGCCCGACGGATGCTGGGCTACGAGCCCCGGCACTCATGGCGGGACCACGTGGACCTCACGAGCCGCTGAGGCGACCACGTCACCAAGCCGGTGGACGCGGCTTGTGCCGCCACTCGCTGCCGGCTTCATCAGCTCGTCTCTCTCGTCACTGGGTCAGGGCAACTCCCGTGTCAGCCCGCGACCACGCGGTTGGTGAAGCCGGCCAGGTTGGCCATCGCCCGGTCGATCCGCTCCTGCAGCGTCAGGGTCTCCTCCCGGCGGACCAGCCGCATCTTCGGCTGCCGCTTGCCGCGCAGGTAGAGCGAGCAGGACAGGTCGGCGCAGATGTACTCGCCGACCGTGTTGCCCTTCCGCCCGGCGGCCCCGGCCAGGGGAGCCACGAACAGCGTCACCCCCGACGCGGCGTGATCAGTCAGGCAGATCCGGCACATGCTCGACCGCAACGTGCTCGGCTTGTAGGCCTCGGGCCGCCGCAGCACCACGCCCGTCGGGCCGTCCTCGCCCGGCGCGACCAGCAACGCCCGCATCGGGGCGCCCGGGTCGGTCCAGCCGAGGAAGTCCAGATCGGCCCATGGAACCCCGCCCTCGGCGAAGCCCGCCGGCATCCGGATCCGGCTGGCCTCGCCCTTGCTGCAGTTGACGAAGGATTCGCGGATGTCCTTCTCCTCGAGTGGTTGCATGGTGGGCAAGTTAATTCGTCCCATGTCTGCGGTCACCTGCTTTTCTGGCACCCTGGGCGGATGCGACGCGTCACCGTGCTCGGCAGTTGTGGTGCCTTTCCCGAGCCGGGCCGCGCCTGCAGCGGTTTCGCCGTGGACTGGGACGGTTACCGGCTGGTGCTCGACCTCGGGTACGCCACGCTGCCGCGGCTGCTCAGGCACTGGCCGGACGGGTCGGTGGACGCAGTCGTCGTCACTCACGAGCACCCAGATCACTGCGTCGACCTGCACGGGCTGTTCCGGATGCGCTTCTACGGCGACTCGTCCGGACCGCGGCTACCGCTGTACTGCCCGCCGGGCGTGCTCGAGCGCCTCGGCGGCCTGGAGCCCGACGTCGACCTGCACGCGGTCTTCGACGTGCACCCGCTGCCGGGCAGCTACCAGGTGGGACCCTTCGAGCTGACCGGGCTGTCGCTCCCGCACCACGTGCCCAACGCCGGCATCCGCCTACAGGCCGGCGGGATCGCGCTGGCCTACTCCGGGGACACCGGCCCGACCCCGGTCCTGGCCGAACTCGGCCGGGACGCCGACCTGTTCATCGTCGAGGCCACGGACCGTGACGGGGAGATCGACCGCCCGACCCGCAACCTCCTGACCTCCACCGAGGCCGGCCACTGGGCTCGGCGAGCGGGCGCCCGCCGGCTGCTGCTCACCCACTTCTGGCCGGGCAATGACCGGGCCGCCTCGGTAGCCGCGGCTCGCCAGGAGTTCGACGGTGACCTGCTGGCGGCCGAGGAGGACCTGACCCTCGTGCTCGGGCCCCCAGACTCCCCACCAGACCGTGACGGTGCGTGACCTGGCTCCGACCAAGGGTGATTCTCGGCCCATATTCTTGACTCATTCCAGAAAACGGGCCAGACTTCCGGACGTGGTCGCCACCCTGGATTTCCAGCAGTTGCTGCGCGGAGCCGCGTTGCGCGTGACCCGCCCCCGGGTGGCGGTGCTGAACGCGGTGTGCGCGCATCCGCACGCCGACACGGATTCGATCATCGGCGCCGTGCGCGGGGACCTCCCCGGGGTCTCCCGCCAAGCCGTGTACGACGTGCTGCATGCGCTGACGGCCGCAGGTCTGGTGCGGTGCATCCAGCCGCCCGGCTCCGTGGCTCGCTACGAGTCGCGGGTCGGGGACAACCATCACCACGTCGTGTGCCGATCCTGCGGCGTCATCGCCGACGTCGACTGCGCCGTCGGCGAGGTGCCCTGCCTGACCGCGTCCGATGACAACGGCTTCTCGATCGACGAGGCCGAGGTCGTCTACTGGGGCCGGTGCCCCGACTGTGCCATCGCCGGCAGGTCCTGATTCCCCCTGATCCGCAAGCCACGGAAGGAATCCGATGTCCGAGAACCACGATGCCGTCGTCCATGACGCGGACGCGGGCAGCGAGTCCCGCTGCCCGGTCGCACACGGACGCGCCCCCCACCCCACCCAGGGCGGCGGCAACCGCGGCTGGTGGCCGAACCAGCTCAACCTGAAGATCCTTGCCAAGAACCCCGCCGTGGCCAACCCCCTCGGTGAGAAGTTCAACTACGCCGAGGCGTTCCGGGCCCTCGACCTCGCCGCCGTGAAGCAGGACATCGCGCAGGTCCTGACGACCTCGCAGGACTGGTGGCCGGCCGACTACGGCAACTATGGGCCGTTCATCATCCGGATGGCGTGGCACAGTGCGGGCACCTACCGCATCAGCGACGGCCGCGGCGGCGCCGGTGCGGGGCAGCAGCGCTTCGCGCCGCTCAACAGCTGGCCGGACAACGCGAACCTCGACAAGGCTCGCCGCCTGCTGTGGCCGGTCAAGAAGAAGTACGGCCAGAGGCTCTCCTGGGCCGACCTCATGATCCTCGCCGGCAACGTCGCCCTGGAGTCGATGGGTTTCCAGACCTTCGGCTTCGCCGGTGGCCGTCCGGACGTCTGGGAGCCCGACGAGGACGTGTACTGGGGGCCGGAGACCACGTGGCTGGGCGACGCCCGCTACACCGGCGACCGGGAACTCGAGAACCCGCTGGCCGCGGTCCAGATGGGCCTCATCTACGTCAACCCGGAGGGCCCGAACGGCAACCCGGACCCGATCGCCTCGGCCCGCGACATCCGCGAGACGTTCCGTCGCATGGCGATGAACGACGAGGAGACGGTCGCACTGATCGCCGGGGGTCACACCTTCGGCAAGACCCACGGTGCGGGCCCCGCGGACCACGTCGGCCCCGAGCCTGAGGGTGCCCCGCTCGAGGAGCAGGGCCTGGGCTGGAAGAGCAGCTTCGGCAGCGGCAAGGGCCCGGACACGATCACCAGCGGCCTTGAGGTCACCTGGACCGCGACGCCGACCCGGTGGAGCAACGGCTTCTTCGAGATCCTGTTCGGCTACGAGTGGGAGCTGACCCAGAGCCCCGCCGGTGCCCAGCAGTGGGTCGCGAAGGACGCCGAGGAGATCATCCCGGATCCGTACGACCCGTCGAAGCGGCGCAAGCCGACCATGCTGACGACGGACCTGGCGCTCCGCTTCGACCCGGTCTACGAGCAGATCTCGCGGCGATTTCTGGAGCACCCGGACCAGTTCGCGGACGCGTTCGCCCGGGCCTGGTTCAAGCTGACCCACCGCGACATGGGGCCGGTCGCCCGCTATCTCGGCCCGGAGGTCCCGGCCGAGACGCTGATCTGGCAGGACCCACTGCCGCCGGTGACGCACGAGCTCGTCGACGCCGCGGACATCGCCGCCCTCAAGGGTCAGATCCTCGCCTCCGGGCTGTCGGTGTCCCAGCTGGTCTCCACCGCCTGGGCGTCGGCCTCGACGTTCCGCGGCAGCGACAAGCGCGGTGGTGCCAACGGGGCGCGCATCCGCCTCGAGCCGCAGAACGGCTGGGAGGTCAACAACCCGGACGAGCTGGCGACGGTGCTGCACACCCTGGAGAAGATCCAGGAGGCGTTCAACGGGGCGCAGACCGGCGGGCAGAAGGTCTCGCTCGCCGACCTGATCGTGCTCGCCGGCGGTGTCGGCGTCGAGCAGGCCGCCCGCAACGCCGGTTACGCCGTCGAGGTCCCCTTCACGCCGGGTCGTACGGACGCGTCGCAGGAGCAGACCGACGTGGAGTCCTTCGCCGCGATGGAGCCGACCGTCGACGGGTTCCGCAACCATCTCGGCAAGGGCCACCGCCTGCCGGCCGAGTTCCTCCTGCTGGACAAGGCGAACCTGCTGACCCTGAGCGCGCCCGAGATGACGGTCCTCGTCGGGGGTCTCCGCGTCCTGGGTGCGAACCACCAGCAGTCGCCGCTGGGCGTCTTCACCACGACCCCCGGCTCGCTGACCAACGACTTCTTCGTCAACCTGCTCGACCTGGGCACGGTGTGGCAGTCGACGTCCGAGGACGCGAGCACCTTCGAGGGTCGTGACCTCGCCACGGGCGAGGTCACGTGGACCGGCAGCCGGGTCGACCTCCTGTTCGGTTCGAACTCGGAGCTGCGGGCGCTGGCCGAGGTCTACGCGAGCGACGACGCGCGGGAGAAGTTCGTGCAGGACTTCGTGGCGGCGTGGGTCAAGGTGATGAACCTGGACCGGTTCGACCTCGCCTGATCTGACGTCCAGGCCGGCCCTCATGCGGGGTGTCGGGTGCAGCGACGACGCCTGAGCCGGTGAGGCGGGGTCAGCCTCGCCTCACCGGCTGCCGTTTCTGTCGCGCAGCCAACGCTCGAACTCGGCGGCGACGATGCGCTCGTCATGCACGCTGGCGGCGTCGTCGGACGCCAGCCAGACGATCGGCGGGCCCATCACCGCGGGCTCCAGGAACCGCTGGCCCTCGGGCACGGCGTCGAGGGGCAACATCCCCGTGACGGTCGCGCCTCCGGGCAGCAGCAGGTTGACGGTGACTCCGCTGTCCCGCAGGTCGGCGGCCATGATCCTGGACAGCGCCTCGCTACCGGCACGCGACGGTCCGTAAGGGACGAACCCGGCTCGGTGCATGGTCGAATGGCTCACCGAGATGTTGACGATGCGGTCGCCGCCGGCGGCCAACATCCGCGGCGTGACCTCGCGCGCCACCAGGAAGTAGCCGGTCAGGTTGGTCTCGATCACCGCACGGAAGCCGCCGGCCGGCACCTCCCAGAAGCCCTGCTGGTGGGTCATGAAGCCGTGGCCGGATCCGGGCTCGCTCGTTTCGACGCCCGGGCGGTCCTGAGCACGGCCTCCGCCGGATCGGCGCCACGATCCGGGGTCGCCGGCACGGCAGTTTCAAGGATCGGGTCCGTGGTCGACCGTCGCTCATGGACGATCGGGGGCGCCGGCGCGGCGGGCGGGGCTCTGCCCGGACGCCGCCGGACGCTCCACCCGCGTCGGGTTGCCGCGTACGAGTTCGTCGTGGACGCGCCAGCGGGCGGCCGTGACGGCCTGCCGGGCGGCCTCGTCGCGGTGCTCGATGCGCTGTCGCAGCAGCTGGATGGCGATGCGGCGGTTGAGGCTGAACTGCCGCTCGGTGTCGACCACGACGACCAGTCCCGAGGGGCGGTGGGTGGCCCGCACCGCCGTGCTGGCCTTGTTGCGGTGCTGGCCACCGGGGCCGCCGGTACGGCAGGCGACGACGTCGACGTCCGCCTCGGAGAACGTGGTGGCCGGGGTGTCGATCTGGCACGGCCGGGCGATGACGTACCAGTTCTTCCGGCCGGTGCCGGACCGGTACGGGCTGGGGGCCTGCCAGCACAGGGTTCCGGTCCACGCGGCGGCGAACGTCTCGGCGCCGGCGCCCGAGATCTCGACCACGACCGACCGGTAGCTGGCGGGCCGATCGCCGGGCACGCTGTGGACCCGGTGGGTCGTCAGGTCCTGCCGGGTGGCGTCGGCTTCCAGCCGGCACACCAGCCGGGCCAGCGCCCAGCCGCATTCCTGTGGGCCGCGCCCGGCGGACAGGAGCAGGTGAACGCTCATGGCCGGCCTCGCCTGCGGCGGGCGTCCCGCCGGTCCGGCCGGGCGGTGTACCCGAGGTCGGGCGTCTTGTAGGTGACCAGGGGGACCGTGGTCGCCACGGGTGTGGCCAGGTCGTGGTCGACGAGGTCGCCGATCACCTGCTCGATGCGCTTGTAGGCCGTGGGTGCCTCCTCGAAGAGCAGCTGGCGGTCGCCGCACACCACCAGCGACCCCACCGGGGTGCGGCGCAGTTCCTCGACGGTGTGCTTGGCCCGCCCCCGGCGCAGGGCGTCGGCACGGGACATCTTGCGGCCCGCGCCGTGCGCCACGGAGTGGTTGGCGTCCGGCCCGGCATGGGCGGCCACGAGGTAGGAAGGAGTGCCTCGCGTGCCGGCGATGAGCACGTCGCGGCCGTCGCCCGGCGCCGCGCCCTTGCGGTGCAGGTAGACCCCGTCGCGGATCTCGACCAGGTTGTGGCACTGATCGACGATCGGCTCGGTCGGCTCGGTGCCCAGGGCGTGGGCGACCCGGGCGGCCAGCAGCCGTCGGTTGAGCGAACCCCAGCGCACGGCGTCGTCGTGCATCGCCAGGTAGGCGGCGGGGTCGGGGGTGGGGCCGGCGCCGTGGATCTCGGTGTGTGCTCGCAGGATCCGCTCGCCCAGCCCTCGGGAACCGCTGTGGACGACGAGCGCGAGGTCGCCGGCGTCGAGCCCGAGACGGCTCGCGTGACCTGAGTCGAAGACGGTGCCGATCCGGGCCAGCTCGACGAAGTGGTTACCGCGACCGACCGTGCCGAGTCCCTCGACGTGACCGGCAGGGATGTCGCCCTGCACGATCTCCCAGGCCGGGTCGTCGGCGTCCCGCTCCGGGTCCAGCGGGTGGTCGAGGTCGGGGAACCGGGCGGCAAGCTTCTCCGGTACGGGGCGCTTGAGTTTGACCGGGAACACGGCGATGCCGCACCCGATGTCCGAGCCGACCAGGAACGGATACAGCACGGTCGACGCCATGGCGGCCCCGATCGGGACGCCCTTGCCCGGGTGCAGGTCCGGCATGGCGGCAACGTGGATCATTCCGTCGAGGGCGGCCACCTGGTGGCACTGCGCCAGAGCCTCGGATTCGATCCAGCTGGTGGGGGAGGCGAACACGGAGAGGGTGGCCGGGGCGGACTGGGGCAGAGACTCCCGGCGGGAGTGGTGCTGAGACAAAGACGCTCGCTTCGGACGGGTGTGGGCGGACGGCATGACGGCACCGGTCGGCGCCGCGGGGGTGGAGCAACGGGCCGCTGTCCGTCAGAACGTCATGCCTCCGACCCTCCCGGATCCCGGCGTACCCAGCAAGCGACTTTCGCCCGTCGGCGCAGCCGACCCCCAGGGTCCTGCATGCCCGCCCGCGCCGCCCCCACCACCTTCCCGCCGGCCTCCCGGGCACGTCGATCCACACCGCGTTGAGGCGCTGCCAGTGGGCCGCGTCGCATCAGTGAACTTCGCTTTACGTGACCCCGGCCGGGGCCCGGGCTTCGCTGGTCTGACGCCTGCCGATCCTGAGCATCCTCCGCCCTCCGCCGGCCGTAGGTGCGGTGATCCGGAGCAGCGCCACCATCGCGTCGCTTTGGCCAAGTTTGGGCGATATGTCGACGTCGTCTCACTTACGCTCCAGCATGTCATCCAGTCATCGACCCGGGACACCTGGTGCGTGCTCGTGCCGCTCGGTCGGCACACCGTCAGCGCGCTGACCTTGGCGTCCCCGCCGGGCTGGGCCTCTGTCGCCGGAACCACGGAGATGCGTGAGTCACGATGAAGGAAGCAGACACCATTGCCCTGCCCCACCTCGGGCCGGAGGAGGTCGGCGTAGAGGATCCCTGGGGCGAGGACCGTGCGGTCCGGCCCGCGGGTGAGCGGGCCGCCGCCCACCGCCGTCGGGCACCCCACACCTCCCGCTGGCGGGTTGCGGCGTGGCTGGTGCCGGCGCTGCTGATGGGCGTCCTCGGCGCCGTCCGGGCCGGCACACCCGGGCTGCGGATGGAGGAACTGGCGACCTGGCGCAGCGCCACGTCGTCCTGGCGGGACAGCTGGTCGGCGCTCTACGGGGGCGACGGCACGACCACGCCGTACCACCTGCTGATGCGCGGCTGGGCCGAGGTGTTCGGTGCCTCCGACCTCGCCCTGCGCGTGCCGTCCATCCTGGCCCTGGTCGCTGCCGCGGCGCTGCTCGGCGCGACGGCGGCGCGAATGTTCGCGCCGGTCACCGGCGTCCTGGCCGGTGTGATCCTCGCGCTCCTACCGGCGTCGACGCGGTACGCGCAGGAGGCCCAGCCGTACGCGCTCACCCTGCTCGCCGCGGTGCTCGCCACCTGGCTGCTCCTGTCGGCCGTCGACCGGCCGAGGCTGTGGCGCTTCGCCGCGTACGGCGGCGCGGTCGCCGTCCTGGGCCTGGGCCACGTCCTGGCGCTCCTGCTGCTCCTCGGCCACGGCTGGGCCGTGTTCGCCTTCCGGCGCGGCGTGGCCGGCAGATGGCTGGTTGCCGCCTCCGTGGGCGCGCTGCCGGCGGCCGCGCTGGTCTGGCTCGCCGTGCGGGACGGCGGGCGGATCTTTCCGATGTCCCGGCCGAGCCTGACCGCTCTCGCGGCGACCCCCAAGGAGTTGTTCGGCGTCGCCGCGCTGGCGGCGCTGCTGCTCGGGCTGGCGCTGCTCAGCCTCCCGCTGCGGTACTCCGCGGCCGTCTTCACCGCATGGGCGGCGGTCCCGCCGCTGGTCCTGCTGCTCGTCGCCCAGGTCACCCCGATCTGGTCCCCGCAGTGCCTGCTCTTCACGCTTCCGGCCTGGGCGACGCTCGGCGCGGCCGCCCTGTCCCGGGTGCGCGCCCGATGGTCGGTGGGCATGGTGGCGGTGATCGCCTTGATCGGTGCGCCGGTGCAGGTCGCCGCGCGGGCACCGGACGGGCACGCGCAGGACCCCCGCCGGCTGGCGAAGATCATCGACGGACGACTGCAGCCCGGCGACGGCGTGATCTACGGCTCGGGCGACGCCGGGAACGGCTCGGACATCCGGAATGTGGTGGCGCACTATCTTCGCGCCGACCGCCGCCCGGCGGACGTGCTCCCGCTGCCCGCACCAGTCGTCAAGGGTGGACGACCGACCGCCGGATGCGCCGACGTCGCCGGTTGCCTGCGCGGCGTGCGGCGACTGTGGGTGATCCGCGTCGGTGAGCGGACCGACCCGGTGCCGCCCATCGGCGGCGGGGCCGAGGCGCTGCTCCGGAGCAGGTACCACGTGGCGCAGGTCTGGCGACCGACCGGCTTCACGCTGGCCCTGCTGGTGGACGAGCGCACCGATCTCTGACCGGCGGCCGCGCCCGGCGTCCGCGTGCCCGCCAGCCTCACGTCAGCTGCGTAACCAGCGACTTCTGCTCTCCTTTGCCCGCTCATGATCAGCCGCTGTCGAGTTCCTGGCGAACAAGACTCAGACCCATGGGGGAAACGTGGCCGTCGCCACCGATGCACGCCTGTCCCGCGCCACGACACCGGAGACCTCGGGCGACAGCCCTCCCGTGGTCTCCCCGTCCCAGCCGCCGTCCGGCCAGGGCCCGGACCGCCGTCAGCTGAACATCAAGGCCCGGCTCGCGTACGCGAAATGCGGCGTGATCGCCGGACCGCTGGTCGCGCCGCGGCGCTCGGACGCGGCGGTCGAGTTCCGCCATGTCGCCACGCGCGCAGCGCGGGTGATCCTGACCCTGTTGGTCCTGGTCAACAGCGCGGCCGGGCTGCTGTTCATCGGCTGGCTGCTGCTTCCCCAGCACGTACCGGGCACGAGCGGGACCGGGCTCGGAAGCTGGCAGACGGTGGCGGCCCGGGTCGGCTTCTGCGTGGTCGTCGGCGTCGAACTGATCCGCCTCGCGCAGAACGTGGTCGTCTGGATGTTCGCGTTCCACGCCAAGGACCCGGTCCCGGTCGACCCGCCGGTCGGCCTGCGGGTGGCCCTGCTCACCACGATCGTGCCCAGCAAGGAGCCGCTCGACGTCGCGGAGCGGACCCTGCGGAGACTGCGCCAGATCGTGTACTGCGGCCAGGTCGACGTCTGGATCCTCGACGAGGGCGACGACCCGGCGGTTAAGGAGATGGCTGCGCGGCTCGGCGTACGGCACTTCAGCCGCAAGGGGCGGCCGGAGTACAACCAGCCCGACGGCGAGTTCCGTGCCAGGACGAAGTCCGGCAACCACAACGCCTGGCGGGCCGAGCACGAGGATCAGTACGACGTGGTGGCCAACGTGGACCCGGACCACGTGCCGCTGCCGCACTTCCTCGAACGGACGCTCGGCTACTTCCGCGACCCGGACGTCGCCTTCGTGGTGACGCCGCAGGTGTACGGCAACATGCACCAGAACTTCGTCGCGCACGGCGCCTCGGTCCAGCAGTACCTCTACAACGGCCTCATCGCACGCGGCGGGAACGGACTGGACGCGCCGCTGCTGACCGGCACCGGTCACCTCTACCGGCCCTCGGCATGGCGGACCATCGGCGGCTACCAGGATTCGATCATCGAGGACCACCTGACCAGCATCCGCATCCACGCCGCGACCAACCCGGAGACGGGTAACAAGTGGAAGGGCGTCTACACACCCGACGTGGTCGCGCTCGGCGAGGGCCCGACATCCTGGGCGGACTACTTCAACCAGCAGAAGCGGTGGGCGGCCGGCATCTGCGAGATCCTCGTCCGCCCCGAGCTGCGCGCGCCACGTGAGCTCCCGGCACGGCGGCGCTGGCAGTACCGCCTGCTGCAGTTCTACTACCCGAGCGTGGCGGTCAGCCTGCTGCTGGGCAACCTCGCCACCGCGATGTACCTGCTCACCGGGGTGGGTACCGCGCAGCTCGACGTCACCGTGTGGTCCCTGCTGTGGGGTTCGACCTTCGTCACCTGGTTCGTGCTGTGGCTCTGGCTCCGCCGGTTCAACATCGCCCCCCACGAGCGGGAAGAGATCGGCATGGTCGGCATGGCGCTGGCGCTGTTCGCGGGGCCCGTCTACGTGGCCGCCGGGTTCACCGCGCTGCTGCGCCGGAAGCTGGGGTTCGTGGTGACGGCCAAGGGAAAGCTGCGCACCACCGAGTCGTTCCGCACGTTCCGGTTGCACTTCTGCTGGGCGGCCGCCTCCGCCGGCCTGCTCGGCGCGAGCTTCGTGCTGAACCACAGCTCACCCCTGCTGCGGGTGTGGCCGGTCCTGACCCTCCTGACCGGTCTCGGTCCGCCGCTGATCGCGCTCGTCTCGAACATTCGGGCCAATCGTGAGCAGCACCAGGACACGGCCGAGCCCGCCGCCCACGCCGACAGCGAGGAACGCCGGCCGCCGAAGTCCCGGGTGGCGGCTGAGGGGGTTCTGCAACGATGAGGTTCACCGTTCCGCGGGTCATGATGGTGTTGACCGGCGCGCTGCTGCTGACCTACGCCTTCGCCGTGGCGCCCGCCGCCACCCCCGAGGGCCGGGGCAGGGCGGTGACGGCCGGCGCAGAGGCGCCCGACCAACCCAGCGCGTCGCCCGGACCTCGGGGACCCTTCCCGCCGGCGGGGAAGACGTTCATCGGCATCATGACCGACAAGGGCCCCCACGACTTCACGCCGGTGGACAGCTTCACGGCGGCCGCCAAGCACCAGCCGCAGGTCATGCTCTTCAGCGAGGGTTGGGCGTCCGCCACGTTCGACCGGACGCTCTTCGACCGGATTCGTGACCGCGGCATGATGCCGATGCTGGGCTGGGAACCATGGGACTACCGGCTGGATCAAGGAGCTCGGCAGCAGAAGTTGACCGCCCAGGAGATCGACCGGATCCGGTCGGCTCAACCCACCTACCGGTTGTCCCGCATAGCGGGCGGAGAGTTCGACAGCTACGTGCGGTCCTGGGCGGAAGGGATCAAGTCACTCGGCTATCCGGTGGCCATCCGGTTCGCGCACGAGATGAACGGCTACTGGTACCCGTGGTGCGAGCTGGTCAACGGCAACCAGCCGGGTGACTACGTGAAAGCCTGGCGCCACGTACACGATGTGTTCAGGGCGGCCGGGGTCACGAACGTCACCTGGGTGTGGAGTGCGAACGTCAGATATACCGACCTGACTCCCAAGCTCTCCACCTACTACCCGGGCGACGACTACGTGGACTGGCTCGGCGTCACGGGCTACTACGGCAAGTGGGACTTCGCGGATTACCTCTCCTTCGACGAGATCTTCAAGAAGACCATCACCGAGATCCGCACCTTCAGCAACAAGCCGATGGTCATCACCGAGGCCGGCGCTTCCGACCACAAAGGACGAAAGGCCGAATGGATCAAGCAGGCCTTCCAGACCCTGCCCAGATACCCGGACATCATCGGGCTGATCTGGTTCGAGGTGAACAAGGAACTCGACTGGCGCATCGTGAGTTCGCCGGCCGTGGCCACGGCCTTCGCCCAGGAGGTCGCCGCCCCTCGTTACCAGGTCACCTGGTCGCCGGACATGCTCCCGCGCACGAAACTGGAGGACTAGATGGCGGGTCCCGACGTACCGGGTCAGGAACGGCACCCTTCTGCACTGATGAGGTTGACCGTTCCGCGGGTCCTGCTGGTGCTGATCGGCGCGCTGCTGCTGACCTACGCGGTCGCCATGGCACCGGCCACCATGTTCGGGGGCCGGGGGGACGGCCGGTCCGAGCGGCTTGCGAAGGCCGAGCCGGGTGCATCGCCCCAGCCGGCTGCGGAACTCTTTCCGCCGGCCGGCAAGGCGTTCATCGGTGTGATGACCGAGAAGGGCCCGCGCGACTTCGCGGCGCTGGACACGTTCACCGCGGCCACGAAACACCAGCCGCAGGTGATGCAGTTCAGCTCGTGGTGGGCGTCCGACACCTTCGACCGGGCGCTCTTCGACCGGATCAGCAATCGGGGGATGCTGCCGATGCTGGCCTGGGAACCGTGGGACAACAAATTGGACGAAGCGGCACGGAAAAGGGGGTTGCCCGTCCGCGAAATCGACAAGATTCGGGCTAACCAACCGAACTACCGGTTGTCCCGCATAGCGGGCGGAGAGTTCGACAGCTACGTGCGGTCCTGGGCGGAAGGGATCAAGTCACTCGGCTACCCGGTGGCCATCCGGTTCGCGCACGAGATGAACGGTGACTGGTATCCGTGGTCCGAGGCGAGCAACGCCAACCGGCCGGGCGAGTACGTCACCGCGTGGCGGCACGTACACGATCTTTTCCGGGCGGCCGGGGCCACCAACGTGATCTGGGTCTGGAGCCCGAATGCCAGATGGGACGAGTCGCTCCCCGAACTCTCCGGGTTCTATCCGGGCGATGAGTACGTCGACTGGGTGGGCATCTCGGGCTACTACGGCATCGGGGTCTATACGGACTACCGGTCCTTCGATGAGATCTTCGGCCCCACCATCACCGAGATCCGCGCGTTCAGCAGGAAGCCGATGGTCATCACCGAGACCGGTGCCTCGGACGCCACCGGGCGCAAGGCCGAATGGATCACGGAGGCGTTCCGGGTGCTGCCGAGCCACCCAGACATCATCGGCCTCATCTGGTTCGAGGTGGACAAGGAGCTGGACTGGCGCATCGTGAGTTCCCCCGCCGTGGCGAACGCCTTCGCCACGGCGGTCGCCGCCCCTCGTTATGACTTCAGCTGGTCGCCCTCCGCGCTCCCGCGGAAGGAACTGGAGAAGTAGGCATGCTCTTGCCCACGAGGGGATCTGCCATGGTGAGACCGACCGTTCCGCGGGTGATGGTGATGTTGACCGGCGCGCTGCTGCTGATGTGCGGCTCCGCCGCGGCGCCGGCCACCACGCCCAACGGCGGGGGCGGCGTCCCGTCCGACCGGCTCGTGACGGCCGAACCAAGCACGGTGGTGACGGCCGGAGCACGAACAATGGCGACGGCCGCACCAGCGACGCCGCCGCCAACAGCACCCGAACTCTTCCCGCCGGCCGGAAAGACGTTCATCGGGGTCATGACCGACAAGGGCCCTTACGACTTCACGGCGGTGGACAAGTTCACGACGGCTGCAAAGCGTCAGCCGCAGGTCATGCTCTTCGGCTCGGGATGGGCGACGGGCAAGTTCGATCGGGCGATCTTCGACCGGATCAGCGAGCGCGGCATGCTGCCGATGCTGGGCTGGGAGCCGTGGGACTACCGGCTGGATGAAGCGGCCCGGAAGAAGAGAATCGCGGCCCGCAAGATCGACCGGATCCGGTCCAATCAACCCGCCTACCGGTTGGCCCACATCACGCGTGGGGACTTCGACAGCTACCTGCGGTCGTGGGCCGTAGGGATCAGGTCACTCGGCTACCCGGTGGCCATCCGCTTCGCCCACGAGATGAACGGCGACTGGTACCCGTGGTGCGAGCTGGTCAACGGCAACCGGCCGGGCGACTACGTGCGGGCCTGGCGCCACGTACACGACGTGTTCCGCAAGGCCGGGGCCACCAACGTCATCTGGGTGTGGAGCGCGAACGTCAGATGGAGCCACTCCACCCCGAAACTTTCCACCTACTACCCGGGCGACGCCTATGTGGACTGGCTCGGCGTCAGCGGGTACTACGGCACCGGGGTCTATACGTCCTACCGGTCCTTCGACGCGATCTTCAAGAAGACCATCACCGAGATCCGCACCTTCAGCAGGAAGCCGATGGTCATCACCGAGACCGGTGCCTCCGACGCCACGCGGCGCAAGGCCGAATGGGTTAGAGAGACCTTCCGGATCCTGCCCGGATACAAGGACATCATCGGGCTGATCTGGTTCGAGGTGAACAAGGAACTGGACTGGCGCATCGTGAGTTCCGCCGCCACGTCGAAGGCGTTCGCCCAGGCGGTCGCCGCTCCCCGGTACGACTTCCGCTGGTCGCCGGACATGGTTCCGCGCACTGAGGTCGGCGGGCGCTGAACACGTCCGGGCACGTCGCACGGGGATTTCTGCCATAGACTCCGGTCTTTCTGGTACCACGAGTCCAGGGAGGACCCACGTGTCGAGCGAAGCCCGACCGCACGCCGTCCCGCCGCTGCTGTCCCGCCTCGCGGGCGTCGCGGTGATCTCCGCCGCGCTGGTCGCCGCAGCTGGCGCCGCCGCAGTCGCGGCGCCGGCCGCCGCGCCGGAACCCACGAAGGGGCCGTGCGCGTACACGCCGACGCCGGACGAGCCGGCGGCCCGGCCGGTGCGGTTGCCGCCGGACCCCCGGCGGACGCCGGATCACGGCACGGTCCGGGTCACCCTGCACACCAGCCAGGGCCTGATCGGGCTGACCCTCGACCGGGAACAGGCCCCGTGCACCGTGCAGAGCTTCCTGCACCTGGCCCGGCAAAAGTTCTACGACCGCACGCCCTGCCACCGGCTCACCGCGTACCCGACCCTGAAGGTGCTGCAGTGCGGCGACCCGTCCGGCACCGGCGAGGGCGGGCCCGGCTACCGGTACGCCGACGAACTCCCCACCAACCTGCCCCCGGCGCCGACCGACCCGACCGGGGTCCGCCGGCTCTACGCCCGAGGCACCCTGGCCATGGCCAACGCCGGCCCGGACACCAACGGCAGCCAGTTCTTCCTCGTCCAGTCCGACTCGGCGCTGCGCCCCAACTACACCGTCTTCGGCACCGTCGACGAGGCCGGGCTGGCCACCCTGGACCGGATCGCGACCGGCGGGATCGCCGCCACGCCGGAGGACCCGGCGCCGATCGACGGCGCGCCGGCCCTGCCGGTGGAGATCTCCCGGGCCACCCGGGGCCGCTGAGACGCCACCCGGCGGGGCGGATCGCCGCCCCGCCGGGCGAGGCCTGCAACGTCAGGGAACCCGGGTGCCGCCAGCGCGGCGGCGCTCCTGCTTCAACCGGTAGAGGCGCTGGTCGGCGGCGTGCATCAGCGCGGCGAGCGTAACGCCGTCGTACGGCGCGGTTGCCGCGCCGATGCTCAGGCTGTTGTGCGGACGTACCGCCGTATCGAGCCGGGCGGCGATCGTCCGCGCGGTGACCTCGTCGGCGTCGACGAGGACGACGACGAACTCGTCACCGCCGACGCGGGCGATGGCGTCCTCGGCGCGGAGCGCTCCGCGTGCCGCCGCCACCGTCCGGCGCAGCAGGTCGTCGCCGGCGGCGTGCCCGAGCCGGTCGTTGACGAGCTTGAAGTCGTCGAGATCCAGGCAGAGCAGGGACGGTCCGGGCCGGCAGCCCCGGGCGAACAGGTGTCTGGTGAACTCGGCCAGGCCGCGCCGGTTCAGCGCACCGGTGAGCGGGTCCAGCGCGGCCAGCGCGCGGAGCTGGGACCGCTGCCGGGCCAGGGTCCGGGTCTGGGTCGAGCAGACCGAGCTCAGCACCAGCATGCCCGCGAGGTAGACGAAGACGTGACCGGGCGGCGGCGGCTGTCCCGTGGCGGCGACGGCGAGGTAGGCCCCGACGGTGAGTGCCTCGAGCGCCAGCATCAGGCGCAGGTGGGGCGTTTGGCTGGCCACGAAGACGCTGGTGGTCACGAAGCCCAGGGCGGCGGGGGAGGTGACGCCCCCGTCCCAGTACGCTCCGAGCGCCGCGACGATGAGCGTGACCATCAGGATCGCGAACGAGGTCCGGTAGCCCGACGCTTTCGTGGTGACCGTCGTCGCCGCCCAGATGCCGACGATGCCGGAGGCCATCCCGCAGCCGAAGACGGTGAGCATGAGGTCCCGGTTCGGCTGGTCGAGCGTCACCAGGCAGTAGACGACGGCGACACCGTGCGAGATGACGTGCAGGTCCGCACTCAGCTGCATCCTTCGGCGACGCTCGGTAACCTCACTGCTCACTGCTCTCACGCCCCCCGGGTGGGTCCGTCAGGCGGCGTGTGGGCAGGGTCGCTCGACAGCCTGTCGGTGGCAGGTGTGCAGGCCACTCCGCGGGTGCACTTCACCACCTCGACATTGAATGTTCTGCGTTCGTTAACAGTCAATACCTCGAGCCGGCGCACCTACGGTGAGTGACGTGCCGGCGGCACGCTGACGCTCCGCCAGGGCGAGCGGAGGGCCGAGCCGACCGCCAGGCCGTAGCACGGGCGGGCGAGACCATTGACGGCCCCGACCGCACCGTGATGCCTCCCGAGCCGCTGGGGTGACGGCGGTGATCAGCGGGGCACCGACACGGCCGTGACGATCAGGCCGTGGGCGACCAGCCAGCGGCCGCGCAGCTCGGTCAGCGGCGGGCCGCCGTCGGTACGTGTCCCGTCGACCAGCAGCCGGGCCATGAAGCTGCCGGCGGCCGGATCGACGGACAGTTCGGCGTCCTCGAAACCGAGCCACCGTCCGGTCACCGGATACCACGCCTTGTACACCGACTCCTTGGAGCTGAACAGCAGCCGGCCCCAGTGGACGGTCGGGTGGGTGTCGCCGAGCCGGCGCAGCAGCTCCGGCTCGCCGGCGACGGTCACCGTCCCGTCCAGCCCGTCGGGCAGCGCCTCGTGCGGCTCCGCGTCGATGCCGAGACTCGCCAGGTCGGTGTGCCGCGCGACCGCCGCGGCCCGGTAACCGGTGCAGTGGGTGATGCTGCCGACCACGCCCGCCGGCCACACCGGCTCCCGCCGGGGACCGGAGCGGATCGGGCCGGGGGCGCACCCGAGCTTGCCAAGGGCCTCCCGGGCGCAGCGGCGAGCGGTGACGAACTCCCGGCGGCGGGCCTCCACGGCCTTCGCGACGAGGTCCTGCTCGCCGGGGTACGGGGCCTCGCCGGGGATGTCGGAGAACGCGTGGACGGCCACGACCGTCGGCGGCAGCAGGGTTTCGATCATCCCTTGCCACCCAGGATCAGGCGCATCGGCCTCGGCTCCCCGCCGCGTCGGCGCCACTCTCGCGGGTAGCCCAGCGACACCTCCTCGAACCGCACCCCGTCGTACCCGGTGGTGCGCGGGATGTGCAGGTGCCCGTAGACGGCCGCGACGGCCCGGTACCGCACGTGCCAGTCGGCGGTGCGTTCGGTGCCGCACCACTGCGCGAACTCGGGGTAGCGGAGGATGTCCGTGGGCTGGCGGACCAGCGGCCAGTGGCTGGCCAGCACGGTCGACAGCGCCGGGTCGATCGCGGCCAGCCGGCGCTCGGTCTCGGCCAGCCGGGCCCAGCACCAGGACTCCCGATCCGGGTACGGATCCGGGTGCAGCAGCATCTCGTCGGTGCACACCACCCCGACGTCGTACGCCCGCCGCAGCGACTCCTCCTTGGTGTTCGTGCCCGGCGCGCGGAACGAGTAGTCGTAGAGGACGAACAGCGGGGCCACCACGACCGGCCCGTCCGCGCTGTGGAACACCGGGTAGTCGTCCTCCGGCGTAAGCACGCCGAGGTCGCGGCACATCCGGACCAGTGCCTCGTAACGGTCCCGCCCGCGCAACGTCACCGGGTCGGCCGGATGGGTCCACAGCTCGTGGTTGCCCGGCGCCCAGATCACCGTGGCGAACCGCTCGCGGAGCTGCCGCAACGTCCGCTCGACGGCGCCGAAGTGCTCACCCACGTCGCCGGCCACGATCAGCCAGTCGTCCGCCGACCCCGGGTGCAGGCCGTCGACCACCTGGCGGTTCTCGGCGTACGAGACGTGCAGATCACTGACCGCGAACAGCGCACCCGTCACCCGCTCGATCCTGCCACCGGCGCCCGGCACCGGGAAGATCACGACGGGCCGCCGGCCGGTCGGATGCCCGACCGGTGGCAACTCTGGGAGCCGGTTGAGGGGCCGCCGCCGGTCGGGCCAGAATGGGCGGCATCGGTGTCGCGACCCCGGCGGCGGCGCAGGGCCGTCCGGGCTGAAACGTCGACTCTTCACGGAAGGGACGACGGATGCACCCGATGCTGCGTCGACTCGACGACCTCGCCGCCCACCTCGCCACCCGGCCGGACACCCTGGCGCTGCTCGGCCTCGGTTCCGCCGGAGCCGAGCACGACCGGCTCGACGCCCACTCCGACCTGGACTTCTTCCTCGTCGTCGCGGACGGCGCGCTGGCCCGCTACGTCGACTCGGTCGACTGGCTGGCGGTGCCCTGCCCGGTGGCGTACAGCTTCCGCAACGAGCGCAACGGGCGCAAGGCGCGCTACGCCGACGGGATCTTCGTCGAGTACGCGGTCTTCACCGTCGACGAGTTGGCCCGCCTGCCGTTCACCGGCGCCCGGGTGGTGTGGCAGCGCCCCGAGGCGCCCGCCGGGTTGGACCACTGGGGACCGCCGCCCCGGCCCGCCACGCCGTACGACACCGTCGAGTTCCACCTCAACGAGGCGCTGACCAACCTCTACGTCGGCCTGCACCGGGAGCTGCGCGGGGAGCGGCTCACCGCGTCCCGGTTCATCCAGTCGTACGCGGTGGACCGGGTGCTCGCCCTGCTGCGGCTCACCGCCCCGCAGGCGGCGGCCCACCGGCGGGACCCGTTCGACCCGAGCCGGCGGGTGGAGCGGGCGTACCCGCCGGAGGTGCTGCCGCTGGCCGAGATGGTGCCCGGCTACCCGCACAACCGGGCGGCGGCCCGAGCGACGCTGGACTGGCTGGCGGCGCGCTTCCCGGTCGACCCGGTGCTCGCCACCGCCATCCGCGGCCTGCTGACGGCGGACGCGGACGGCTGACGGCTGACGCGCCGATCCGGTCACCCGGTGAGCCGGTCGGCGAACTCGTCGGTGGCGCGCAGCAACTCCCGGGCGATGCCCGGTTCCGCCGCGGAGTGGCCGGTGCCGGGCACCATCCGCAGCTCCGCCTCCGGCCACCGTTGCGCCAGGTCGTACGCGGACACCGGCGGGCAACAGAGGTCGTAGTGACCGTTGATGATGACGGCGGGCAGATGGCGGATGCGGTCCACCCCGTCGAGGAGTTGCGTCTCGCCGGTGAGGAAACCGCCGTGCCACGCATAGTGGGAGAGGATCCGGGCGATCGGCAGGGCGTGCTCGCCGGTGCTGAAGTGAGCCAACATGCCTGGGTCCGGCAGCAGTGAGGAGTTGACCGCCTCCCAGCGTCCCCACGCCGCCGCGTAGGCCCGCGCCTCGGCCTCGTCCGGCCCGTGCAGCCGCCGGTGGTACGCGGCCAGCACGTCGTGCCGCTCCGCCTCGGGGATCGGCGCGACGAAGCGGTCCCACTCCTCCGGCTGGAGGTGGCGCAGGCCGCCCTGGTAGAACCAGTCCCGCTCGAACCGCCGCATCAGCAGGACGCCGCGCAGGAGCAGGCCGGTGACCCGGGCAGGGTGGGTCTGCGCGTACGCCAGGCCGAGGGTGACGCCCCACGACCCGCCGAACACCAGCCACGAGCCGATCCCGAGCCGCTCGCGGATCACCTCCAGGTCGTCGACCAGATGCCAGGTGGTGTTGGCGTGCAGGCCGCCGAGCGGGGTGCTCCGGCCCGCGCCGCGCTGGTCGAACAGCACCACCCGGTAGCGGTCCGGGTCGAAGAACCGCCGCGCCGCCGGGACCAGGCCGCCGCCGGGCCCGCCGTGCAGGAAGACCACCGGTATGCCGTCCGGCCGGCCCACCTCCTCCACGTACAGCTCGTGGCCGTCGCCGACGGCGACCCGGTGCGTGGCGTACGGCTCGATCGGTGGGTACAGGCGTGGCTCGGTGGCGCTCATGCCGAGTCATCCTGCCCGCTCGGCGTCGGCCGCGGGGGGTCGGTCAGCAGGCGATGCCGCTGCCGAGCCCGTCCAGCAGTGCGTCGGCGACCCAGCCGGACACCCCGGTCGAGGTGTCCTTCAGATAGGTCCAGCTGTAGGTGGTGTGCCCGTTCGCGGTGACCCGGTCGCCGGCGGAGTAGCAGTGGAAGTCGACGCCGTGGCTGAGCTGCCCGTATCCCAGGGAGGCGCAGCTGGTGTGCGGGCCCGTGCGGATGTTGACGTTGCTGGCGTCGAAGAGCTGGCCGGACCTGCTGTCGACGTTCTCGTGGAAGTGGCTGCAGCTCGCGCTCGCCGGCGCCGCCACGCTGACCACCGCGACACCCGTGGACGCGACGGTCAGTGTGACGGCCGCCGCGATCGAGGAAAACTTCCGCACTTTGATCAACCCCCCGAAGTCGAAACCGTACGCTCAGTGATCCGAATATTTGCATGCCTCAAGGTCCACGGCAAGGGTTCTCAGGCCGTCGGTTGCACCGGGCGGACGCTCTCCGGCGTGACCAGGGCGGCGGTCGCCGGGCTGCGCCGGGCGGCGAGCGCGAACCACAGCACCGCCGGGACCAGGAACACCCCGGCCGTCACCACCCCGGCCCCGAGCGAGACCCGCTGGCCGACCCAGCCGGCCGGCGGGCCGCCCGCGATCTGGCCCGCCGCGTCCACCTGCGACCAGATCGAGAAGACCGTCGCCCGGGTCCCCGACGACGTGTTCGCCACCAGCCAGGCGTTCAGCACGGGCGTGGCGGCATGCCGCAGCAGCGCCGCCGCCAGGTACGCCGCGACGGCCACTCCGATCGCGTCGGCCAGCCCGAAGCAGACCACCGACGCCGCCGCGGCCGCCTCCACGGCCACCAGCAGCAGCGCGACCCGGCGCGGACGGGTCGCCTCGACCAGCCGGCCGAGCAGCCCGGTGAGCAGGATCGAGCCGAACGCCGCGACCACCGCGAACGCCCCCAGCCACACCTGCGGCGTCAGCGTCCCCGGCAGGGTCAGCTCGGTGACGAACCGGGGCTGGGACAGCCGGTCGAACCCCTCGCTGCCCAGGCCGAGGAAGAGCGCACCGGCCAGGGCGTACCCGAGGACCCGGTGGCGGCGGACCACGCCGACGCCCGCGACCAGCTGGGCCCGCAGCGAGCCGAGCCCGCTCCGCGCCCCGGCGGGCGCCGGCGACCAGCCGCGTTCCGGCATCGCGACGGCGAGCGCCACCCCGAGGGCAAGCGTGACGCCGCCGCCGACCAGGATCGGCGCCGCCAGGTCCACGCCGGCCAGCGCCACCGCCCCGGCGATACCGAGCACGGTGCCCAGCTGGGCGAACTGTCCGGCCCGGACGAACGCCCGGCCCACCCCCGCCACGCCGATCTCGTCGGCGGCCCACGCCTCCAACGCGCCGTCGACGCAGACCGCCCCCACCGCCCAGACGGCGTTGGCGGCCAGCAGCGCGGGATACGTCGGCACCAGGCCCCAGAGCAGCAGCCCGGCGCCCATCAGCAGGTGGCCGACGACCACCGACCGGCGCCGGCCGTACCGGTCGGCGATCACCCCGGTGGGCACCTGGGCGACGAAGCAGACCAGCTCCATCAGCGTGCCGACCAGGACGAGCTGCCACGGCCCCAGACCGACGACCTGGCTCTGGTAGACGAGGTTCAGGGTGAAGGCGGTGTTGCCGGCGAAGGCGCCGACCCCGCTGAGGACGAGGAAGAGACGGTAAGCGGACACGCGGAGACTCCCGGGACGGCCGAGCGGTGTCCCGGTGCCGGCGGTACGACCCGTTGCTGAAAGGTCAGCGGCCCTGACGGAGACGCACGGCACCGGGGGAGGGGAGGGTGTGGCACTGCTGGCTGGTCGGCTGATCGATCCTATGTGGTGTTTTCGGTCGCTGGTGGCGACGTTCGGCGGCCGGATTTGCGGGATCCGGTCCCGTATGGTGAAGCGTCGACTGTTGGTAGCCGCGGGTGAGGGCGTGGGGTAGTGGCTGGCGTGTGGTTGACGTCGACTGCGACGTGCACCGCGTACCGGGCGGTGTGCGGTGGTAAGCCCGACGCGCCCGGAGTCCAGAGGCCTGCGGCTGGGCGGGTACTCGCTGACCGGGTGGGGTGGCTGGCGGACCTGGTGCGGGGTATGGCGGATCAGGTGATCGCCGCGCATTGGTCGGATGCCGACCTTGTGGTGCTTGCCGGTGGGGTCGGCGCTGATGGGAGGCGTCTGCCGAGCAGCGGGTGGATGGCGTTGCGCCGGCTCGGTTGGGGTGCCGTGGCACCGGCGGGTGTGGTGGTGTCGGATCGGGTTCGTCGCATCGCGGAGGAGGAAGCCGCCCGGGCTTTGCGTCTGGGATCTCACCGTCGTGCGGTGGTTGCCGCGCTTCTTGCGACGTGGCCGGCCGATCCGTTCGCCCGTACCGGTGACGAGTGGTCTGCGTTGCGGGCGACGCTACCCGAAGGTTGCGATACCGCGACGATCCGTAACCGCACCCGGCAGATCACCGCATACCTTGGCGTGCATGGGCGGCTGCCCGCGGGGCTATTTGAGCTGGAGCGTCAGCCGACGGTGGCGCGGCAGGTGAGCCTCGCCGCGGCCGACCGGCAACAGGTCGTCGTCGACTGGACCGACGGCCGCATGGTGCGCGTGTGGTCGCAGCTTCCGGTATGTGCGGCACCGGGCTCCTACCGCGACTGGCTGTGGCACGCCTTCGACGTGGTGCTGCCGCCCACCGTACCCACCGGAGTGAAGGTGTGCACCCCGACGTTGCGGCCCCGCGATGGCAGGGTTCGCGTCGACCTGCCGTGGCAGACCTCCCACACTCCGGTGCCGGCGCGCGGGCACGCGCGGGGGCTCGGTGTCGACTGGGGGGTGAACACCCTGCTGACCGCGACCGTGGCCGACCTCGACCAGGACGGCTGCGTCGTCGTGGACGGGCGGCCGTTGCGGTTCGACGCGACCGGCGTGTCGGCGAAACTGGTGCGACTACGCCGCCTGCGCGAACACCTGCGCACCAAGGCCGACCATCTGACTCGGCTACGTGACGGTCGGCCCGCCCACGCCCACGCCGACCCGGCGCTGACGGGCAAACTTGCCCGACTAGAGGCTGAGCATGCGGCGGTGTGCGCCCGGATCCGGCATCTCAACCACGCTCTTGCCTGGTCGGCGGCGAGGTGGCTCGTCGACCACGCGGCCGGAGCCGGCACCACCGTGATCTACGTCGAGAATCTCGCCACCCTCGAGGCGCATGGCCGGTCACGCAGCCTCAACCGGCGACTGTCCGGTGCGGTACGCGGCGCCGTGTTCACCGCCGTCGCTCACCTCGCCGCGAAAGCCGGCATCGCAGTCGTCACCGTTCCCGCCCGTGGAACCTCATCCGGCTGTCCCTGCTGCGGTGGTGTGGTCACGCACGTCAAAACCCCGGACCGCAGCGTGGCCGGGTACCGGTGGGCCACCTGCTCGTGTGGCCTGTCACTGGACCGCGACCACGCCGCCGCGCAACGCATCGCCGCCCGAGGCCTGGCCAACCAGACCAAAGCGCGTCGCGACCGCAGCGGCCAGGCCACGATCCGCACAGCCACCGACACCCCAGTCCGACGCCGGGCGCGTCGAGCAACCCCAACCACGACGACCAGGCCAGCGCGGGACCGACGCAAAACCGCACCCACCCGCAAGCAGACCCGACCTACAGGCGAGACTTCACGCCTGCTGCCCTTGAGACGGCAGGTTCCCGCCCCGACAGAACCCCCACCCGGGTCTGCCGGCAAGCGTCCGGCGGGACGGACACCCCAGGAGATCAACCCGACAGGGCCGGTCCGCCAGGTGCCGCACACGGTTTCCACCACCACCCCACGACACCCCCACCGGGAACGCGGGGCAGCCCTCGGCCGCGGCTTCCACCGCCACGTGCACGCCACCCCCACCACCCAGAGGGACAGCGGTACAGGCGGGATGCCCCGCTTGCCGAGGAGCACATAGGAAACCAGAGACGCTGCGCGTCGCTGTCATGGCCTCCGCCGCGGTCGTCGCGCTCCTGCGGACCGTACCGCCCGTGCCGGCCCCGGCCGAGGAGGGCCGCTGGGCCGCGCTGCGGGACCGGGGGTACGTGGCGGTCACGGCGCTCGACGGGATCATGTCCATCCAGCACCAGGTGCTGCTCTTCGCGCTGCCGTTGTGGATCGTCGAGCGCCCCGACGCGCCCCGATGGCTCGTCGGCCCTGACCGCGCTGGCCAACACTGCGCTCGTGGTGCTGCTCAGGCGCGGGCCAGTCGAGGGGGCGACGACACCGCCTCCGCCGGGCGGGCCGTGCGCCGCTCGGGCGTGGCGTTCCGTGCCGGCATGGCGGCCATGGCTGCCGCGCCCGGGCTGCCCACCCCGCTCGCCGCGACCGTCATCGTCGTCGGCATCTGCGTGCACACCGTCGGGGAGCTGTGGCACTCGGGGGGCTCGCTGGAGCTGCGGTTCAGCCTCGCCCCGGCGCACGCCCAGGGGCAGTACTGGGGCCTCTTCGGGTTCGGCGGCGGCTTGGCCAACGTGGTCGCGCCCACGGTCCTGGCGCTGTGCTGCGTCGCCTGATGGCTTGCTGCGCGGCGGCGTCTTCCTTGCGGTGGGACTGGCGATGCCCACCGTGGCCCGCTGGGCGGAGCGGACCGGGCCGGCCCGCCGCGGACGGCACCGGAGCTGGTCGCCGGGGGCGTGTGACGCCGGCGGCCGCCAGCCGGTCACTCGGAGGACCGCCGGAGCGGGATGATGGCGGGAGCGTACGGCGGAGCGGAGACGACGATGACGACAGTTCGGGCGTTCTGGCTGGACGAGCAGCTCGACCGCGAGCGGGGCGCCGCCGGTCACGGCCGGTACGGGGCCGAGGTGTCTCGCCGGCTGAACGAGTTCGCCGACACCTGGGGCGACATCGCTCCCGTGGGCTTCGCGGTGACCGCCTGGCGGCTGGCCACCACGCTGGAGCCGCCGTACGTGCGCTGGCACCGCCGGGTCGTCTCCGCAACCTGCGCGCGCAGCCCGTGGGACGGCAGCCTCACCCGCGCGGTCACCCTGGTCTCCCCGTGGCCGGCCGAGCTGACCTGGAGCCGCCAGTGGCAGCGGGACCGCGGCTGGCGGGACTGGCCGGAGGTGTTCGGCCAGTTCGTCACGCCGGCCGATCGGGATGTGACCCATACCCCGCACCTGCGGGGCACGCTCCAAATGAAGGCGTCGCTTCCGCTGGACGACCTGCCACCGGCGCCGGACCGGGCGGGCAACGCCGTCTCCGGCGCCGCCCCGCGGGCCGTCGCCTCGGCCAGCAATCCGGCCATCGCTCGTCGCGGTGCTCGCCCGAGAACTGGACGCGCTGCTCGCCCCGGTGATCGAGCAGCTCGACGCCGGGGTGCCGGCCGGCGCCTGACCGGCTGACCGGCGCCCGCCTGGGGCGCCGGTCAGCCAGAGCCGGGCTCAGGCGGTGGCCGGCACCCCGGCGTCGGGGTCGCTGGCCCGCTCCTCGCCGGTTTCCACCTCGTGGGCGATCCGCGGCGCCGGGGTGCGCACGGCGAACGCGTTGAAGCTGGGGCGGTCCAGCGGCGCCCGCTCGGTGTACGCGTCGGCGCCGGGCCGTTCGGCGCGGGCGGGGTCGGCCGGGGCCGGATCGGCGGGGTCGGCGACCGGCCGGACCGCCACCTGCGGGTACTCGGCGGTCTCCGTGCCGCCCGCCGCGGCCGCCATGACCGCCGCCGCGGCCAGGTCGGCGACCCGCTTCGCTTCGCGCTGCACCCGGGCCCGGGTCTCCTTGGCGTGCTGCTCCGCGAGGTCCGCCGCCCGGCGCGCCTCGTCCAGCCGCCGGGTCTCGGTGGCCAGGTCGCGGCGCACCTCGACCAGGCGCTCCTCCAGCTCGGCGCCCTGCTGCTCGACCGTCGAGGCCTCCCGCCGGGTCTGTTCGAGCTGCTCGCTGCCGGTCTCCAGCTCGGCCTTGAGCTGCGCGAGGGCCTCCTGCCGGTGCTGGATCTCCTGCTGCACGGTGGACAACTGCTCCTGGTGGGCGGCCGTCTCCTCGTCGGCGCGTTCCCGCACCTCGGTGGCGTACTGCTGCGCCTCCTCGACCAGGGCGGCGATGTCCCGTTCGGCGGCGCTGGCCCGGTCGGCCAGTTCCTGCTCCGCGGCGGCCCGCCGCTCGTCCAGCTCGCGGGCCATGGTGGCCTGCCACTGGGCCAGCTCCTGTTGGGCCTTGCTCCGGTTCGCCTGCACCTCCTGCTGGATCTGGGTCCGGGCGGCCTTCACCAGCGCCTCCGAGGCCGAGCGGGCCTGCTCCACCTGCTGGGTGCTCTGCTCGGCGATCCGCTTCGCCTCCTGTTGCGCCCGGTCGTGGGCGGCCTGCCCCTCCGACTGGAGCTTCTCCGCCAGCTCCCGGATCGCGGTTAGCTCCGCCTGCGCGGCGGCCCGCCGCTCCTCGTCGGCCTTCTCCTGCTCGGCGCGCCGGGTGGACAGCTCCTCCTCCAGCTCCCGCAGCTCGCGGTCGGCCTCCTCCTGGGCCGCGGCCAGCACTTTCTCGGCCTGGGAATGGAGCTCGCCGGCGCGCTTGGTGGCGGCCTCCGCGATCTGCCCGGCCTGCTTCTCGGCCAGCTCGATGATTTGGTCCACCATCGGGCCAAGGTCCCGGAACGACGCCCGGTCGGCCGCCGCGGGGCGCTGCCGCAGCTCGATCGCCTCGGCCTGCGCCCGCTGCAGCTGGGTGGCCAGCTCCCGCGCCTGCGCGTACGCCCGGTTCCGGTCGGCCGCCAACGCGGACACCTCGCCATCCATCTGCTCGACGTACCGCTCCACCTGGCGTTTGTCGTAGCCACGTAACGCCGTCTCGAACCTCGGCCGCCCGGACGCGTCGTCATGGGGTGCGAACGGTTCCTCGCCGTTGGACATTCGCCATCCTCCGTCGGTTCGCCAGCGCCAGGCCGGCGGGGCATGATGAGGCGCAACGGTACCGTCGTCGGCGCGCGGGTCCCGCCCCGCCCCGGCCCTCGGCGGGTCCGGACCGAGCCGGGAGGGCAGAACATGCGGATCGCCCTGTTCGTCACCTGCCTCGCCGACACCCTCTACCCCGAGGCGGCGAAGGCGACGGTACGGCTGTTGGAGCGCCTCGGCCACCAGGTCGACTTCCCCGCCGACCAGACCTGCTGCGGGCAGATGCACGTCAACACCGGCTACCCGGACGAGGCGCTGCGGCTGGTCCGCCGGCACGTCCGGGCCTTCGCCCCCTACGACGTGGTGGTCGCCCCGTCGGGCTCCTGCGTCGGGTCGGTCCGGCACCAGCACGCCATGGTGGCCCGGCGGTCCGGCGACGAGCCGCTGGCCAGCCGAGCCGAGGAGGTCGGCCGGCGCACGTACGAGCTGTCCGAGCTCCTCGTCGACGTGCTGGGGGTGACCGACGTCGGCGCGTACTACCCGCATCGGGTGACCTACCACCCGACCTGCCACTCGCTGCGCATGCTGCGGGTGGGGGACCGGCCGCTGCGCCTGCTCCGCGAGGTGCGCGGTCTGGACCTGGTGGAGTTGCCGCAGGCGGAGCAGTGCTGCGGCTTCGGCGGCACGTTCGCGGTGAAGAACGCCGACACGTCGACCGCGATGCTGGCGGACAAGATGCGGAACGTGCTGGCCACGCGGGCTGATGTCTGCACGGCGGGGGACGCGTCGTGTCTGATGCATATCGGTGGTGGGCTGTCCCGGCTGAGAGCGGGGGTGCGGACGGTGCATCTGGCGGAGATCCTGGCTGCCACCGAGACCGTCGGGGCGACGAGGGGGTGAGCGGAGTGCGGACCTTCCTGGGCATGCCGACGACCGCCCCGCGCGGGGTCGGCCACCTGCGCGGGGACGAGCCGTTCCCGGCCGCGGCCCGCCGGGCACTCGGCGACGCGCAGTTGCGCCGCAACCTGCGCCACGCCACCACGACGATCCGTGCCAAGTCCGGTGCGGTGATCGGCGAGGTGCCGGACTGGCCGGAGCTGCGGGCCGCCGGGCGGGCGGTCAAGAGCGACACCATGGCCCGCCTGCCGGAACTGCTCGAACAATTGGAGGCGGCGGTCACCGCGGCCGGTGGCACCGTGCACTGGGCGGCGGACGCGGTCGAGGCGAATCGGATCGTCACCGACCTGGTCCGGGCCACCGGCGCCGACCGGGTGATGAAGGTCAAGTCGATGGCGACCCAGGAGATCGGCCTCAACGAGGCCCTCGAGGCCGCCGGGATCGAGCCGGTCGAGACCGACCTCGCTGAGTTGATCGTCCAACTCGGCCGGGACCGGCCCAGCCACATCCTGGTGCCCGCCATCCACCGCAACCGGGCCGAGATCCGGGAGATCTTCCGGCGGGAGATGCCGGGCGTCGACCCGGCACTGACCGACGAGCCGGCGGCCCTCGCGGCGGCGGCCCGCCGGCACCTGCGCGAGACCTTCCTCAGCACCCGGGTGGCCGTCTCCGGGGCGAACTTCGCCGTCGCCGAGACCGGCACCCTCGCCGTGGTCGAGTCCGAGGGGAACGGGCGGATGTGCCTGACCCTCCCGGAGACCCTGATCACCGTGATGGGCATCGAGAAGGTCATCCCCACCTGGGCCGACCTCGGGGTCTTCCTGCAACTGCTGCCCCGGGCGTCGACCGGGGAGCGGATGAACCCGTACACCTCGATGTGGACCGGGGTCACCCCCGGCGACGGGCCGCAGCAGGTGCACCTGGTGCTGCTGGACAACGGCCGCAGCGCGGTGCTCGCCGACGAGGTCGGCCGGCAGGCGCTGCACTGCATCCGCTGCTCCGCCTGCCTCAACGTCTGCCCGGTGTACGAGCGCACCGGCGGGCACGCCTACGGGTCGGTCTATCCGGGGCCGATCGGGGCGGTGCTCTCCCCGCAGCTCACCGGCGTCGACGACAATGCCTCCCTGCCGTACGCCTCGTCGCTCTGCGGGGCCTGCTACGACGCCTGCCCGGTGATGATCGACATCCCGTCGATCCTGGTGCACCTGCGGGCCCGTAGCCCGCACCCCCGGAGCGAGGCGGCGGCGATGGCCGCGGCCGCGTACACGATGGACCATCCCCGGCTGTACGCGGCCGCGCAGCGCGCCGCGGGCCTGGGCCGGGTCGCCGGCCGCGCGCTCCCGCCGCCGCTGAACGGCTGGACCGCCAGCCGGGACGTGCCGGCGGCGCCCCCGCAGACCTTCCGGCAGTGGTGGGCCGAGCACCGGAGCGGGTCGTGAACGCGCGCGAGGTCGTGCTGGCCCGGCTGCGCGCCGCCCTGGCCGCGGCGCCGCCGGCCGTGCCCGGGCCGGGCCCCGCGCCGCGCAGCCAGGGCGACCGGCCGCCGGGGCATCCCGACCTGGTCGACCTGCTCGAGCGGCGGCTGACCGACTACCGGGCCGAGGTGCACCGGGCAGCCGGGTCGGACCTCGCCGCCACGGTCGCCGGCATCCTCGCCGCCGCCGGCGCCCGGACCGTGGTCGTGCCGGCGGGGCTGCCCGCCGACTGGCGGCCCGAGACGGTCGAGGTGGTGGTCGACGACGGCCTGCCCGCGACCCGGCTGGCGGAGCTGGACGCCGTGGTCACCGCCGCGGCGGTCGCCGTCGCCGAGACCGGCACGATCGTCCTCGACGCCGGCGCCGACCAGGGCCGGCGGGCCATCAGCCTGCTGCCCGACCTGCACGTCTGCGTGGTCCACCCGGCGCAGGTCGTCGGCATCGTGCCGGAGGCCCTGGCCCGGCTAACCCCAGACCGGCCGCTCACCTGGATCAGCGGTCCCTCGGCCACCAGCGACATCGAGCTGAACCGGGTGGAGGGGGTGCACGGCCCGCGCCGGCTGCACGTCGTGCTCACCGAAGGCTGAGCCGCTCAGACCGGGAAGTGCGGGTTTCCCGCGGTCAGCCGGACGGTGAAACCGTCGGCGTCGTGGTACAGCGCGACGTGGTTGCAGGACTGGTGGGTGATCCACAGCCCGAGACCGCCGACCGCGCCGTTGCTCGCCGGCAGCAGACCGGCGTACGGGTCCGCCGGGCCGGGACCGCGGTCGTGCACCGTGGCCACGATCCGGTCCGGTGCGCTCCAGAGCCGCATCCGGATCGGCGGGAGGCCGTGCCGCAGGGCATTGCCCACCATCTCGCTGACCGCCACCACCAGGTCGTCGACGTCGTCGGCGGGCAGCTGGCCGCGGTCGGCGGCGTGGACGGCGGCCCGGGCCTCGGCCGGGGTCGGGTCGGTGAGTTCGAGCAGCGGCGCCGCCCGCTGCACCGGGTCGAGCAGCATCGGCCGGTGCGCGGCCAGGTAGCTCCTCGGCTCGGTGTAGACCCCGGTCGGCACGTGGCTGCCGTCCGGCCGGGCCACCCGGGGATGGGTACACGCCACGTCCGCCAGCACCCCGGGCGGGGCGAGCCGGGTGTCGTAGGCGCACATGCTCCAGAGCGGAAAGTCGTCGTAGGCGTGGTTGATGGCCGACTCGTACCGGGCCCACCAGTCCCAGGTGGAGCCGAGGGCGACCGCCGGCACCGCACCGACGATCCGGATCTGCCGTGCGCCGCCGGCCACGTACCCGGCCAGCAGCTTGCGATACGACCGGATCGCGGCGGTCGGCCGGGCGTAGCGGTCCCCGTCCGGCAGGAAGGTCACCCCGGAGCCGGCGGGCAGCGCCCGGCGCACCAGTTCCCCGGTGCGTTCCCCGAGGCCCACCACGGCCGGCTCGCCCGCCTCGACCCCGCCGAGCAGGAACGGCACCACCACGGCGAGCAGGTGCTCGTCCGAGTCGAAGAGGACGGCTTCGTGGAAGTAGCCCACGTGCCCGGCGGCGGCACCCGTCCTCATCCCACGACCTCGACCTGGATTTCGGTGAGCTCCAGCAGCTCGACCAGCCGGGCGGCCACGGACCGGGACGTGCGCAGCACGGCCGTGGCACCGTGCCGCCGGGCGTGGTCGCGCAGGTGCAGCAGGCACCGGTGGTCGATGAAACGCAGCCCGGTCGCGTCGACCAGGAGCCGGCCGTCGACCGGTCGGGGGTCGGCCCGGTCCAGCGCGGCGGCGAAGAGCCGGTGGTTGGACGGGTCCAGCTCGCCGCTGAGGGTCACCGCTGCCTCGGCGGCCGTCGGGTGCAGCCGGAACAGCACGTGGACATTGGTCTCCGGGTGCAGGCAGGCCAGCTCGAGGTGACCGTACGTCGTGGACGGCACGCCGGTCACCGAATCTGCCTCACGTGGGCAGTCTATGCCTTCCCGGCAGAACGGCCATTCTTGCCTATCCTGGCCGTGCCGGACTGGGCGCGTGGCCGGCCGGCACGGGGTGGCGTCAAAGGCTCTCGGCGTACCCGCGCAGCAGGGCGGGCCAGCCGCCGTCGCTGCCGACCGCGTCGCGGACCTTCTCCCAGCCGATGCCGTGCGCGTCCAGCCGGTCGTGCACCAGGTCGACGCGGGTGCCACCGTCGACCGGGGCGAAGGTGACGGTGACCCGGCTGCCGACGGCGTCCACGTCGGGAACCTGCCAGTCCGGCCCGATCAACCAACTGAACGCGAAGGTGCGCGGCGGGTCCCAGGTGAGCACCCGCCCCCAGGTGCAGGTCTGGCCGGTCACGCTCTCCTCCTGGATGGCGCCGCCGGCCCGGGCCTCGACGGTGACCCGCTTCAGCTCGTCGGGGAGCAGGTGGTGCGAGCGAACCCACCAGCGGTCCATGCCGGTGGTGAAGACCTCGAACGCGCGTTCGGGGTCGGCGGCGACCCGCACGCTGTGGCGTACGGCGCTGTCTGTCGTGGTCACGGCTTCTCCTCGGGAGGGTTGTCGACGGCGTCCGCGAACGCCGCGAGGGCTTGCTGCCAGAACTGGTCGAAGTAGCCGCGTACGGCCGCCAGGCCCCGCGGGTCCAGCGCGTAGACGCGGCGGGTGCCGACGGCCGTCGAGGAGACCAGGGCGGCGTCCTTGAGCACCTTGAGGTGCTGGGAGACCGCGGGGCGGCTGACCGGGAGGTCGGCCGCGATCTCGGCGACGGAGCGTGGCCCGCCGGCGAGGAGCTCGAAGACCGCGCGGCGGGTCGGGTCGCCCAGCGCATCGAGCATCCGTCCTTGGTAAGTGGCCACGAACGGTAAGTCTAGACTTTCCGATGCTCCTGTCAACAGGAACCCCTGGTGCTGGAGCGGCGGACGCGGCCTCAGCCGGTTGTGCTGTGCCGGACCGCGCCGGGATTCCTCGCGTCGGCGCCGGCCGCGGCTCAGGGGAGCGGGTGGGAGATGCCCCGGGCGTGGTCGGCGATGGCCGCGCCGACCACGGTGGCGGTCAGCGGCAGCACCTCCAGGCAGCGGCGCACCGCCGCAGCCATCAGCGCGTTCGGCACCCGCATGGAGAGCGTGCAGTGCGGCACCCAGCGCCCCGGCTGGTAGTGCTCGACCAGGTCGATGCCGGCCCGGGCGAGCCGGTGGTGCACCTGGGCGTGGTGGGCCAGCAGTTCGGTCGTGGGCGACGGTCCGAGCCAGAGCACCCGCCCGACGAACTGACCGGCGTGCTGGAACTCCAGCCGCAGCGGGGTCGCCACCACCATCCCGGTGAGCGCCTCGGCGACCCGCTCCGGGTCGAAGCGGGGGGCCACCGCGAGCGAGACGTGGGGGCGGTGCCGCTGCTCCAGCAGCGACTTCATGCTCTGCACGCCCTCGGACTCCAACGCGTCCCAGAGCACCCGGATCCGCCGGGTTGCGTCGGTGTCCAGATACAGCTCGAGCGCCGCGACCACATGATCAGCCTAAGGCGAGGTTTGTCCGGGCCCGTGGGCGGTACTGCACAGGATGGCACCGACCGTGGAGGAGCGTGGACCCGTGGACGTGAACGACCTGCTGACTGACGCGTACGGCCGGCTGCCCGACCTGGTGGAGTCGGCGGTCGAGGGCCTGAGCCCGGAGCAGCTGCGGCAGGCCCCGGCAGCCGGGGCCAACCCGGTGGGCTGGCTGGTCTGGCACCTGACCCGGATCCAGGACCACGGCGTCGCCGACGTGCTGGGGGAGAAGCAGCTCTGGCTCACCGGCGACTGGGCGGGGCGGTGTGGCCTGACCGCTGCTCCGGACGACACCGGCTTCGGGCACGGCCCCGACCAGATCGCCGCCGTCCGGCCGGAGGACGGGCGGGTGCTCCTCGACTACCACCGGGCGGTGATGGATCGGACCCTGGCGTACCTGCGCGGGCTGGGCCCGGCCGACCTCGACCGGGTCGTCGACCCGAACTGGGACCCTCCGGTCACCCTCGGCGTACGGCTGGTCAGTGTGCTGGAGGACGACCTCCAGCACGTCGGGCAGGCCGGGTACGTGCGCGGCCTGATCCAGCGGGGCTGACCGCCGCCCCGCGGCGGCCTGCCCCGCTCACCCGGATCGGGTGAGTTGGACTCACCTTCCCGCCGGGGATCCTGCGGGGACGATCGGAGACGGGGAGGGACCGATGGGCAGCTCGGCGGTGGAGCACCTGGAACGGCGGGTGGCCGGCCGGCATCCTGAGCTGCCGGAGAACACGGCCGGCAGTCTCCGGCTCGACCTGCGCGACGGTGGGCAGACCGAGCACTGGTACCTGACCATCGACCACCAGGAGGTCCGGGTGGTCCGCTCCAGGGCGGAGGCCGAGCTGGTGGTCCGCGCCGACCGGGAGGTCTTCGACCGGATGGCCGAGGGCCGGCTGCATCCGGCGGCGGCGCTGCTGCGCAACGATCTCACGGTGCAGGGGAACCTGCGGCTGCTGCTGACCCTGCGCCGGCTCTTCCCGGGCCCGTCCGGGGCGCATGACCCGCGTGAGGCGAGCTGCGGCGGAGGCGGTCGATGAAGCAGCAGCTGCTCCACGTCCTCGCGGGCAACTCCTTCGCCATGAGCGACGGGCAGGGCGACATGGAGGTCGACCCGTACGCCCCGATCGGCCTCATCTCCTTCGACACCCGCTTCCTGTCCCGCTGGGTGCTCACCGTCAACGGGGAGCGGTTGCACACCCTGTCCCGGGTTGAGCTGGCCTCCTTCGAGACCCGGTTCGTGCTGGTCCCCGGCGCTGCCAGCCACTACGTGGACGCCGACGTGTCGGTGATCCGGCACCGGTCCATCGACGACAGCTTCAACGAGCGGATCACCGTGCTCAACCACTCGGCCGAGCCGGCCGAGTTCACCGTCCGGATGGAGATCAGCAGCGACTTTGCCGACACCGCCGAGATTTTCCGCCCCACGCCACGCCGAGTGGCGGTCACCGCCGACCCGATCCGCCGGCAGCTGCGGCTCTGCTATCAGCGGGAACGGTTCGCCCGGGAGACCCTGGTCACCAGCACGGAACCGGTGGAGGTGGACCAGCACGGGATGACCTTCCGGATCCGGGTCGCGCCGAACGGCGAGTGGCACACGGACCTGCACGTCGCCATGATCCTGCACGGTGCCGGCGGCCGGGACCTGCGGTCCAGCCTGGAATCCCACCGGCAGAACGCCCATTGGGACATGCGCGAGGACCTCGCCCGGTGGTTCGACCACGCCCCGCAGCTCGTCGCCGACCGGGACTCCCTGGAGTCGGCGTACACGCAGGCGCTGACCGACCTGGCCGCGCTGCGGTACATGCCGCTGGCGTACCACGAACGGGTGCCGGTGGGGGGTCTCCCCTGGGCGATGACCCTCTATGGCCGGGACGCCTTGATCACTTGCCTGCAGACCCTGCCGTTCACCCCCGAGCTGACTCCGGCGACGCTGCACATGCTCGCCCTGCTCCAAGGCGGCCAGCTCGACGACTACCACGACGAGGAGCCGGGGAAGATCCTCGCCGAGCTGCGCTACGGCGAGGCGGCCGCGTTCGGCGAGCAGCCGACGGCGGTCTACTACGGCGCGGCCGACACCACCCCGCTCTTCGTGATCCTGCTCGACGAGTACGAGCGGTGGACCGGCGACGCCGACCTGGTCCGGCAGCTACGCCACCCGGCCCGGATGGCGCTGGACTGGATCGACACCTACGGCGACCTGTGCGGCGACGGCTACCTGCGCTACCGGTCGCGCAACACCGTCAACGGGGTGGCCAACCAGACCTGGCGGAACTCCCCGGACGCCATCGTGGACCGGCACGGCCGCCAGCCCGCGCTTCCCCGGGCCACCTGCGAACTCCAGGGGTACGCGTACGACGCGAAGCTCCGGGGCGCCCGGCTGGCCCGGGAGATCTGGGGCGACCCGGCGTACGCCGACCGCCTGGAGGCCGACGCGGCGCGACTGGGCGAGCGGTTCAACCGCGACTTCTGGCTGCCTGACCGCGGCTACTACGCGTTCGCGCTGACCCCCGACGGGACGCCCGTCGACGCGCTGACCTCGAACCTCGGCCACCTGCTCTTCACCGGCATCGTCGAGCCGGAGCGGGCCGCGGCGCTCGCGGCGCACCTGTCCGGGCCGGAGCTCTTCTCCGGCTGGGGGGTGCGCACGTACGCCGCCGGGCAGTTGCCGTACAACCCGGTCGGCGCGCACCTCGGCTCGGTCTGGCCGTCGGACAACGCCCTGATCGCGGCGGGCCTGCGCCGCTACGGCTACGACGCCGAGGCGGCCCGGATCGCCGCCGCCATCTTCGCCGTGGCGGAAACGCTCGGCGGCTCGATGCCCGAGGTGATCGCCGGCTACCCCCGCGAAGTGACCAAGTACCCGGTCCGGCTCCCGGCCACCGGCCGGCCGCAGTCGTGGGCCTCCGGGGCGCTGCTCATGCTGCTCGCGACCATGCTCGGGCTGCGCCCGTGCGCCGACAACCTGTTGGTGGACCCGGCAATCCCGCCGGGGTACGGCCAGATCGAGCTGCTGGACGTGCCCGGCCGTTGGGGGCGCGCCGACTCTTACGGCCGGGAGCGGGTCGCCGGCCGGCGGCGGCGTCGCGGCGGGACGGGCCCCGACGGTCCGGAGTCGGATCAGCCGGGCCGGACCAGCGTCTCGTAGGCGGCCGACACCTCCGCGGCCACCGCCGGGTCGCCGGTGGCGAGCAGCGCCTCCGCCAGGATCCGGGCCGGGTCCGGTCCGGCCCGCCAGCGGCGCACCGTCACGGCCCACGGCAGGTTGTCGGGGAGCCGGGTGAACAGGTGGTCAGCCAGATGCCGGGCCGCCGGCTCGCCGCCGTCGGCCGCCCACGCCGCGAGGTACGGGCCGACGTCCACCCCGGCGCCGCCGACCGCCGCCAGCACCGTCGTGGCCTCCCACGGCCCGGGGTACCCGGACAGCGTCGCCGCCCACCACGCCCGCAGGTACGCCTCGACCGCCCCCCGCTGGTCGGCGGGCCAGTCCCGCCGGTGCGCGCCGACCTTGCCGAGCAGGCTCTCCGGCAGCACCGGGTCGTCCAGCCCGCCGGTGGCCAGCAGCTCCAGCAGCCGGGGCAGCAGGTACCGGAGGTCGTCGACGTCGCCCCAGGTGGTGAGGCACTTGGCGGCGTATCGGGCGAGCTGGTCGGGGGTCAGCTCTCGCGGCGGCACCCGCAGCAGCACCGCCACCTCGTCGGGCCGGACGCAGTGGTCGCAGTACGCCATCGCGGCCGGCCGGGGCTGGCGGGCGAAGGCCGCGTACAGCCCGGTGACGGCCGCCGCGAGACCCTCGCTCACCGCGACCCGGCCGTGCTCTCCGCCGGCTCGGCGGTCGTGGCGCCACCGGGCGCCGGGACGGACCGGGTGCGTCGGGCCAGGCCCTTGTCGATCCCGACGAACAGGAGCCCGAGCAGCCAGAACGCGAACGCGAAGAAGAGCGAGCTGAGCCCGACCCCGCCGTAGCCGAGCTGCCCGGCGTCGATGAACGGGTACGGGTAGCGATGCACGATCAGGCCGCGTACCAGGGCGAACCCGAGGTAGGCCACCGGGAACGCGAGCCACCAGGCCGCGTACCGGGGCCGGAGCCGGCCGCGTCGGTCGAACAGCGCCCAGTCGGCGATCGCGAGCAGCGGCACGACGGTGTGCAGGAACTGGTTGCCCCACCACTCGCCGAGCTCCCGGTGCGGCTGGACCATCGCGAACGGGCTGGCCGGATTGGCCAGCACCAGGTGGTAGACCGTGCCGGTGATGGTGATGTAGAGGGTGACCGCCCCCTTGAGCGCGGATGGCGGCTCGGGACGGTCCCGCCACGCGCGCCAGGCGGCGAAGCCGGCGAACACACCGACCGCCACGTTGCTCTGGATGGTGAAGTAGGGCAGCAGGCCGGTCACCGTGGCTGGGCCGAGGGCGGTCAGTACGATGCCGGCCACCGCGCTCAGCACGATGGCCAGGCGGAAGAGGATCGCCAGTCGTCGGCGCCGCGCAGTCACCGGGGCAAGCTATCAGCCGGCCCGCCGCCGTGACCCGGGTTGGGTCAGCGTGGGGACGGGCCGACCATCGCCGGTCGATTCAGCGTCGGGTCGGCCGGACCGGTGGTCGACGCGACCGTGCCGGCCGGTGTGGACGGCGCGTGCTCGGGCCGGTTGGTCGACTCGGGCGAGGGCCGCTTCGTCGGGCCGGCGCTCTGGCCGCCCTGCGGGTCCCGCCGATCGCGCAGCCGGTTGCAGAAGGCGGGAACCTTCTCCCGCCCCCCGGCGGCCACGACCAGGTCCGCGAAGCGCGCGGTCTCCAGCGACCCCCGCCGGTCCGCGCCCGGCTGCGCCTGGTACGCAGCGCAGAGCCCGGTCAGTGCGGCCAGGCTGCCCGGGCGGTCGGTCGGACCGGCGGCCGGGGTGGGGGAGCCGACCGGATCAGCGGTCGGCGAGAGGTTACCGCCCGCGCCGGCGCTCGCCGTCGTGGTCGGCTCGTCGGAGCCCAGCGGGCCCGGCAGCGTGCCGGTGACGGCGGCCAGGGCCACCCCGCCGGTGCCGGCGGCGAGCAGGGCGGCCAGGGCCATCTTGACGCCGAGCAGGCCGGTGAGCAACCGGCGCTCGGGACGGGACGCCACCACCGGCACCGAGCCGGCTCGCGCCATCCGGAACGCCTGGAGGGCGGCCGCTTCGCCGCTGAGCTCGTGCGGCTGGGGAGCGGCGCGGACGGCGGCGAGGAGTTGGACGAGCACCGCCGGACCGTCCAGCGCGTCGGCGACGGAACCGCCGAGCAGACGCTCGACGGTCTCCTGGTCCATGCGGTGTGCGTTCATCTCGTGTCCCTCAGCGCCGCCACCCGTCGTGACGTCACATCGGCACCCCGCCCGGTCCGCCGACCGGGCGGTGAGATCCGTCACGCCACCGGTCAGCCCATCGTCTTCGCCCCGTCGATGGCCTCGCGGATGATGTCGGCGTGACCGGCGTGCTGCGCAGTCTCGGCGATGACGTGCAGCAGCACCCGGCGCACCGACCAGCTCACCCCCGGCTCGAACCAGGGGGCGGTCGGGAGCGGGTGGGCGGAATTCAGGTCGAGGGTGGCGACCAGGGCGTCGGTCGCCTCGGCCACCCGGTCGAACTCGGCCAGCAGCCCGGCGAGGGTCTCGCCGTCGCCCATCCGGAACTGCCCGAACCAGTCGATCGGCTCCCGCTGCATCGCCTCGGCGCCACCCACGGCGAACCACAGCCAGCGCTCCTCGGTGGTCGCCACGTGCTTGATCAGCCCGCCGAGGCACAGCTCGCTCACCGTGCTGCGGGTGGCCGCCTGCTCGTCGGTCAGGCCCTGGACGGTCTGCCGCAGGAACCCGCGGTGCCGGCGCAGGGCGGCGAGCAGATCCGCCCGCTCGCCGGTGAGAACCTGGTTGGAGACGCTCATGCCGCCCGCCTTTCGCTTGAGGACCGCCCACACCGTACGACCTGCCACCGACAGTTCCCGGCCTCCACTCCGGACCGCCTCCGGTTGCCGATCCGTCCGGTTGGCGGTGCACTGAATTACATGGGTGTCATCAAGGTTGGTACGTCCTCCTGGGCCGACCAGATGCTGGTCCGCTCGGGCTGGTACCCCCGCGCGGTCAACACCCCGGCCGGTCGGCTCGGCTTCTACGCCGAGCGGTTCGGGCTGGTGGAGGTGGACACGTCCTACTACGCGATCCCGCTGCCCGAGACGGCCGAGGGCTGGGTCGCGGCGACGCCGCCCGGCTTCACCTTCGACGTCCAGGCGTTCCGCCTCTTCACCGGCCACCACACGCCGGTCGCGGCACTGCCCAAGGAGCTGCGGCCCGCCGGCGGCCCGAGCCGGATCCGGTGGCGCGACCTGACCGCCGGGGCGTACGACGAGCTGTGGGACCGGTTCCACGCGGCGCTGGCGCCGATCGCGGCGGCCGACCGGCTCGGCGCCGTGCTGCTGCAGTTCCCGCCGTGGCTGACCCGGGGGGACGCCGCCAAGCGGCGGATCCTGGCGGCCGCCCGGCGGTGCCGGCCCTGGCGCGTCGGTGTCGAGCTGCAGCATTCCTCCTGGTTCACCGAAGACGCGGTGGTCGACACGGTGACGTTCCTGCGCGAGCACGGGCTGAGTTACGTCTGCGTGGACATGCCGCAGGGGCACGCCTCGTCGGTGCCGCCGATCCTGATCGCCACCGCGGACCTCGCGGTGGTCCGCTTCCACGGGCACAGCGCCGCCTGGGAGAGCGGCGACAAGCAGGAGAAGTTCCGGTACGCCTACGGCGCGGAGGAACTCGAGCACTGGTCGGTGCTGCTGCGCGAGCTGGCCGACCAGTGCGCCGAACTGCACGTGCTGATGAACAACTGCTGCGGCGACCAGGCCCAGCGCGACGCCGACCGGCTCGCGGAGCTGCTGGGCGTGGCGGCCGCGGCCGAACGGGCCGGCGCCTGAGCGCGACGCCGCACGGGACGGTCAGCCGCGCCGGCGGAACCCCTCGGGGTGCATGCCCGTCGCCTCTTCCAACGCGTTGTCCGCCAGGTCCCCCTCGGCACTGTCGTCCGGGAAGGTACGCCCGGACGGCGCGGGATCCGGCGGCGCGCCGGGCCCGGCCTGGACGGGACGGGTGGGCTCGACCGACCCGAAGCCGTGCCGCCCGGCCTTGGGGCCGCCCGGCCCGGCGCCCGCCGCGCGGCGCTCCCCCCGGCGGCCCTCCGGGACCGCGTTCTCCTCGCTGCCCTCGTCCATCGGCGCGTCCTCGTCCGCGCCCCACGGCGGATCGGCGTCGAAGCCGTCGGTGGTGCCCCACGGGGCGATCGACTCCGGCCCGCGCCCCTCGCCCGTCCCCGGTCGGTCCTTGCTGGTCATGGCCACCTCACCTGGCTGGTTTCCGTGCCCGCGCTGATTGCCCGCCGTCCGCCCGGTCATGCCGCCCCGCCCGGATCCGTCGCCCGGGTACGCCGGGCGGCCGGCCGCCCACCCCGTTGTGGGCGGGCGGCCGCCCGACGGGTCAGCGTCCGGCGGCGACCAGATGGCGGGTGGCCGCACCCATCGCGACGACCTTGCCGATGGTCTTCGGCCCCGGGCCCATCGCCGCGATCCGGCCCATGGTCCTCGGCCCCGGACCCATTCCGGCGATCTTCCCGATCGTCTTCGGGGCCGCCATCAGGCCACCGGCCCGGCCGAGCAGCCCCCGGAACACCTGGCCCGGCTTCTGCTGCTCACCCATGTACGCGGACACCACCACCAGTGCGCCGGTCAGCGCCGGAACCGCCCACTGGAGCAGCTTCATCTGCCGCTGGCAGGAGGCGACGTTGGCCGGCGTCTGGAAGCTCGGCTCGGTGGCCCCCTCGACGGGTGGTCCGCCCGCCTTCTCCAGCTTCATGCCGAGCAGCCGGCTGTAGCCCGTCACCGCCAGTGCGCCCACGGTCAGCGCGGTCTTCACCGCGCTCATCCTCGCCACCCCGGCCTGCGCGGCCACCCGCGGGGTCTCGGTGACCAGCTCGCCGACCGCGCCGGCCAGGTGGGCGCCGATCGCCGCCGCGTTGACCGGGGTCCAGCGCGCCCAGCCCGCCGAGGCCACCGGCAGGCGTTGCGTCGAGTCGTCGATGCGTGCCGCCGCGCCGTTGACGCCGAGCGCGCCCATCAGTGAGCCGCCGAACCAGGCCGCCAGGCCCAGATCGTGCATCGAGCGCAACGCGGTGTGCCGTTCGGACATCTGATCCCCCTCCGCCGTGTTCGGGCGGTGCCGCATACCCGCCTTCCGGCGGGCTACGCGCCCGATTTCCGGGGCGCTCCGCGGCTCACGGTCTGCTTTCACCCCCGGCGTCCGGGTCGGAGGGAGCGGAGGGGCCGCGCCCGGTCACCGGCCGGTCGGGCTCAACGCGGCGGCAGGGCGGCGGCGAACGCGGCCACCCGGGCGGCCAGCGGCGTGGCGGCGCGTACCCAGGCGAAGTGGTCCAGCGGGGCACCCGCCTCGGCCACCGTGTAGCGGTGCCGGGTCACCGCCGCGGCGGCGAGCTTGGTGCAGAGGTGGTCCAGTGTCTCGTGCGGGGTGTACTGGTCGTCGTCCACGCTGACCGCGAGCACGGGCGTGCGTACCGCCCGGATCGCCGCCTCGGCGTCGACCCCGTCGAACCGTGGGAACCGGCCGGTCCGGGCCGTGTACGCCCAGTCCCGGATCACCCCGCGCGCCTGCCGACCGCCGAACCCCCAGCCGGGCCAGACGCCGAGCAACCGGGCGACCGCCGCGATCCCCTGGGTGTACGGCAGCACACCCCACCCACGCCGCCCCGGGTAGCCGCGCCACCAGGGCACGCCGACCGCGACCAGGGCCAACCCGTCCACCCGGTCGGCGTCGTGCAGGGCCTGGTGCAGCACCGCGACCTGCCCGCCGAGGGAGTGCCCGAGCAGCAGCCGGGTCCGCCCGTCCAGCCGGGGCTTGAGCGCGTCGAGCACCGCGCCGACGTCGCCGGCCAACTCGGCGTAGCCGTACCGGCAGGTGCGGGCGGGCGTCGGCGTGCTCTCGCCGGTGCCCCGCAGGTCCACCACGACGACGGCGAGCCCGGCGTCGCGCAGTGCGGCGGCGAACGGCCGGTAGTACCGGGCCCGGACGCCCATCGCCGGCCAGATCACCACCACCGGGGCGCCCGGCGGGCCGTCCGGCTCCGGGTAGACCTGCACGCCGATCCGCGCTCCGTCGACGTCGACGAACTCCTGGATGTACTCCCCGCTCACCGGCTCAGCGTACGACGACAAGCTACCGGCGGGTAGCAAAGGGGGTGCGTCGGGTGCCGGCCGGCTCCGGCTGGCCCGGCACGACCGGCGTCGCGGCGGCTGCCACCCGCTCCACCGTGGCCAGCACGGTCGGCACGTCCAGGTCGGCCAGCGCCGGATGGACCGCGGCGCCGTCGCCGGCCGGCCGGGACCCCGCCCAGAGCGCCTGGTGCCACGGCCGGTCCGGCGGCGGCCCCCACTGTGCGGGCGGGACCGGGCCGAAGAGCAGCACCGACGGGGTGGCGTAGGCGGTGGCCAGGTGTCCGATGCCGGTGTCGCCGCTGAGCACCAGGCGGGCGTGGCACACCAGCGCGGCCAGGTCGCCCAGGCCGGTCTCCCCGGCCAGCACCGCGTCGGCCGGCAACCTGGCCCGGTGGGCCACCGCCTCAGGCGACGCCCCGCTCGCCCGGATTCCCGGTCACCACCATCCGGTGACCCTGCCCGCTCAGCTCGCGGGCCACTGCCGCGAAGCGCTCCGGCGGCCAGCGCCGCCGGCTGGCCTTCGCTCCCGGGTGGACGATGCTGACCCCGGTCGGCAGCCGGCCCGGCCGCGGGCGGCGCAGCGCCAGGTCGGTCCGGTCGGCGGGAATGCCGTACCAGGCCAGCATCCGGCACCACCGGTCCACCTCGTGCTCGTCGGCCCACCACGCCGGACCGTCGCGATGGCCGGCCTCGGCGTTGGCAAAGGCGAGCAGCCGGCGGGGCCGGGTCCCCCTCAGCATCCGGTGCGACTCCGGGCCCCGGCCGTGCAGGTTGACCGCCAGCGCAGGCTTCGGGCCGGGCCACCCCAGGCGGCCCAGCCCGTCCGCCTCGACCAGCCGGTCCACCCCGCCGACCAGCTCGACCAGCGGGGTCAGCCAGCGCGGTGCGATCAGCGCCAGCTCCTCATGCAGGGCGATCGCGGACAGTGGTTCGCGGTCCTCGCGGAGCTTGCCGACCAGTTCGGCGGTGAGGTGCTGGGCCTCGGCGGCGCTGCCGCCGTTGCCGGCCACCAGCAGCCGCCCGCCTCAGGCCAGCTCGGTGCCCCAGTCGGCGAGCCGCTCGGCTTCCCGGTGGTACGGCAGCAGCGCTGCGGCCAGCCCGGAGAGGTGCGCCTCGAGGGCGTCCCGGTGGGTCATCAGGCTACCGCCGGGGCGGGCCGGGCCACCGTGGACAGCGTCGCGTAGACCGCGCTCAGCTGCTCGGCGCCGCGCTTCCACGAGTACCGGCTGCGGATCCGGTCGAGCGCCGCGGTGGCGTATGCGAAGCGGCGGACCTTGTCGGCGAAGAGCCGCCGGATCGCGGTGCCCAGCGCGCGGGGGTCGCGCGGCCGGACCAGGTCCCCGGTGAGCCCGTCGACGACCGTGTCGGCGATGCCGCCGACGTTGGTACCGACGACCGGCACCCCGCAGGCCATCCCCTCCAGCGGGGTGAGCCCGAACGGCTCGTACCAGGGGGCGGCGACCAGCAGGTCCGCCGAGCGGTACCAGGTGGCCATCTCCTCGCGCGGCACCCCGCCGACCAGCCTGACCCGGTCGGCGACGCCGCACGACTCGGCGAGGGTGGCGAGCCGGCGGGCGAAGGTGTCGGCGGGCAGCAGGTCGGCCCGGGGGCCGCCGACCACCACGCATTCGGCGTCCGGCACCGTCGGCAGCGCCCGGACGACGTCGAGGAAGCCCTTGCGTTCCACCAGCCGGCCGACGGTGAGGATCCGCGGCCGGGCCGGGTCGCGCGGTGCCGCCGGCCCGTCCGGGTGGAACACCCGCTGGTTGACGCCGGAGGGGACCAGCGCCATCCGGGACCGGGGCACGCCCATCCGGACCAGTTCGCGGACCTCGTCCTCGCACTGCACGACGACCCGGTCGACGGCCCGGCCGAGCGCCCGTTCGTAGCCGATCCGCCCCGGTGGGCTGGTGTCGTTGGCGCCCTGCTGACGCCGCTTCACCGTGCCGAGCGCGTGATACGTCAGCACGGTCGGCACCCCGGTCCGGCGGCCGGCGTGCACGGTGGCCAGCCCGCTCATCCAGAAGTGCGCGTGCGCCACGTCCGGGGTCCAGTCGCCGCGCCGCCAACTGTCGGCCAGCCAACTGCCGAACTCACCCATGTACGGCAGCAGCTCGTCCCTGGGCACCCGCCGGGCCGGCCCGGCGGGCACGTGCCACACCTCGAAGCCGTCCGGAGTGGACACCGAGTCGGGCAGGGTGGTGGAGTCGCGGCGGGTGTAGACGCGCACGTCGTGCCCCTCGCCGACCAACGCGGCCGCGAGTTCCGCCACGTGGGTGTTCTGGCCGCCGGCGTCCTCCTCGCCGAGAACGGCGAGCGGGCTGGCGTGCTCCGAAATCATCGCGATGCGCATGTCTCCACCTCCATCAGCCGGTCGCAGTCAGCGAGGAACCGGTCGAGCCCGAACCGTTCCTTCGTCACCTCACGCGCCCGCGCCCCCAGCCGGTACGCCGCGTCGCGGTCCTCGGCGAGCCAGCGGGCCGCCTCGACCAGCGTGTCGACGCGGGTGGAGACCACCCCCGCGTCGGGCGGAACGGCGTCCACGGCCTCCGTGGTGGCCAGCGCCACCACGGGCATGCCGATGGTCATCGCCTCGATCAGGCTCAGCCCGAGGGAGGTCCACCGGCACAGGTGCAGGTACGCCCGCCGCCGGGCCACCTCCGCGTGCATCCGGTCCTGCGGCAGGTCCTCGTGGCCGGTGACCGGGATCCCGGGGGCGCCGGCCGCGGCGAGCGCCTCGGGCAGCCCGGCCACCCCGATGCCGAAGACGTCCAGCGGGGCGACCGCGGCGAAGCGCGGCATCAGATCGGTGCCGGTGACGCGCCAGCGGCGTACCGGCTCGTTGGTGACCACCGCGAGCCGGTCGAGGTCGCCGGTCCACTCCACGTTCGGCGGCACGATGCCGTGCTCGACGACCGCCGTGCGGGTGGCGCCGTTGTCCCAGAACAGCTCGTTGAAGTGGGTGACGTGGGTGAGCAGCAGGTCGTCCCGGTCGGCCATCGGGTGGCGGGTGTTCGGCACGTCGCCCTTCGGGGTGTTGTGCTCGACGTAGATCGCCGGCAGATCCCGGCCCACCCGTCGGCCCAGCCACTGCTCGGCCAGCTCCAGATCCTCGGGTCGTTGCAGGATGACCAGGTCCACCTCCGCCGTCCGGAGCTCCTGCGGGGTCACTTCGACCGCGTCCGCCGGCCAGACATAGGTCCGCGCCCGACCCCGCCCGCACGGGCCGCGGTCGGGCGTGACCGGCACCAGGTAGCGATGTCTCCCGTGCACGAACGACGTCGTCCAGGAGCCGTGCACGTGCCACAGCAGACCGCATGAGCAGTCCCTACCCCGGCGACCACGTCCTAACCTGTAGATCATCGCCTTCTCTTCGAGAAGTGGATGTCGGGTGTGGAGATTCGGTTCCGGGACCAAAGTCCCTGGTCGCGGGGCGGGGAAGCGGCGAAGCTGGGCAAACAGGCACAGGTGACTCCTGTTTCGTGATTGCCTGGTCCGAGCCGATCTCCCGGAGGTGGCCCGTGTCACAGTCCTCGCTCTCCACGCTCGCCGAGGAGCAGCTCACCCTGGCCCGGGCCACCGGCAGCGGGCGCAGTGCCCGGACGGTGCACGGCGGCCCCGGCAACGTGCTGCGGCAGACCCTGGTGGCCCTGGTCGCCGGGCACGCCCTCCAGGAGCACGCCAGCCCCGGCGAGGCGACCCTCCAGGTGCTGCGCGGGCGGGTCCGGCTGGTCGCCGACGACCGGTCCTGGCCCGGGTCGGCGGGGGACCTGCTGGTGATCCCCGACGCCCGGCACGCGTTGCACGCCGACGAGGACGCCGTGGTGCTGCTCACCGTCGCCCGCGGCTGAGCGGTCGCGCACTGGTCCTGACGGGCCGGGGCCGGTGCCCGGGTTTCCCCGGCACCGGCCCCGACTTGTGTGGTGGCGTGGTTCAGTCGCGCAGCATGCCGGGCCCGAACACCTCGTACGCGATCCGCTCCGTCGGTACGCCCCGGCGCAGCAGGCCGCCCCGGACCAGGGCCATGAACGGCACCGGCCCGCACAGGTGCACGTGGGCCCCGGGGGCGAGCGGGATCAATTCCGGGTCGACCAGGCCGTCGTCGATCTCCGCCTTCAGCCCGGCCAGCTCGCCGCCGGCGGCGTCCTCGTACCAGAGGCGCACCGACAGGTTCGGCAGGCCCTCCTGAAGTCCGGGCAGCTCGTCACGGAGGGCGTGCGCCGCGCCGGCCCGGTCGGCGTGCACCAGCGCCACCGGGCGCTCGGGGTCGCTGGCGGCCAGGTGCGCCAGCGCCGACATCGCCGGGGTGAGGCCGATGCCGGCGCTGACCAGCAGCAGCGGGCCGCCGTCGCCGATCGCGCTGACCTCGCCGAACGGCGGGCTGAGCCGGAGCGTGTCGCCGACGGCCACCTGCTCGTGCAGGACGGTGGAGACCAGGCCGTCGGGTGCGCCGGCGGTGCCGCGTACCCGCTTGACGGTGATCCGCCAGTGGGCGGCGCCGGGCCGGCCGGAGAGGCTGTACTGCCGGATCTGCTGTCCCCGACCGGCGTCCAGGTTGACCGCGACCGAGACGTACTGACCCGGGGTGAAGCCGGGCACCGGTCCGCCATCGGCCGGGGCCAGGGTGAACGACACGACGTCGGGCGTCTCCTGCGTCCGCTCCACCACCCGCCACTCCCGCCACACCGAGCCGTTCTCCGGCACCTCGGCGACGGTGTAGAGCCGCGCCTCCCGGGCGATCAGCTCGCAGGCCAGCAACCAGTAGACCTCGTCCCAGGCGGCCGCGACCTCCGGCGTGACGGCGTCGCCGAGCACCTCGCCGACCGCGGTGAGCAGGTGCCGGCCCACGATCGTGTACTGGGTGGCGGTGATGCCGAGGGAGGCGTGCTTGTGCGCGATCCGGTCCAGGATCGGCCCCCACGGCACGCTGCTGCCGCCGGTCAGGTGTTCGGCGTACGCGACCACCGCGGCGGCGAGCGCCGCCTTCTGCTGCCCGGTGGCCTGGTTGCTCCGGTTGAAGATGTTCAGCAGTTCCGGGTGGGCGTCGAACATCCGCTGGTAGAACCGGCCGGTGATCGCCTCACCGTGCGCCTGCACGGCGGGCAGGGTCGCCGCCACCACTGCTGCTGATGATTCCGAGAGCACGACTACTCCTTCGGGCTTCGACTGGGTCGATCCCCACTGAACAGGAGTTTCAGATTCCTCTTCAGGGTCGAAGGTCCTGGGGCGGGGGTAGTGCTGATCACATCGCGCGACGGGCCGCTCGACCCGTTTCGCGGGCTCGCGCCGCTGGTTAGGGTCGATGGTGTGAAGCTCAACCGCTCGACGGACATGGCATTGCGGATCGCCATGTTCACCGCCGCGTCCGAGGCCCGGACGACGGTGGACGAGCTCGCCACGCAGCTCTCGCTGCCCCGCAGCCACGTGGCCAAGGTGGTGCAGCGGTTGCAGCGGCTCGGCGTGCTGGTGACCATCCGGGGCCGCTCCGGCGGGGTGGCCTTCGCCGAGCACGCCGGCGAGCTGACCGTCGGGCAGGTGGTCCGGGCCTTCGAGGGGTATGACGAGGTGGTCTCCTGCGAGCAGCCGGCGTGCCCGCTGCTCGGTGGCTGCCGACTCCGCGGCGAGCTGCGCCGGGCCCAGGCTGCCTTCCTCGCCGTGCTCGACGACGTACGCCTCGGCGACCTGGTCGACGGCCCGTCCGGCCGGCTTCTGCTCACCCTCGGCGCCACGGCGGCCGGCACCTGAGAGCCGCTCGAACCAGCCGGTCGGGTCCCCTCGGCCGGCGACCGGGAAGACAACCGCCGGGTCGGATCGTTGTGGTGCGCGGACGCCTCCTCGCCTCCGACGCCGTCCCCGGAGGCGCCGGCCGGAGCGTAACCGGACAACGCACCGCACCGGGTGCCACAGCTCTGTCGGAGTGCCGGGCTAGGCTCGCTCCGGCGCGCCGCGCGAGGCGATCGAGCCGGTGAGCGGCACCACACCGCCGAGACCTGGGAGTACGACCAGTTGACCGCACAGCCTGAGACCCTCTACGGGGCCGACGACCTGACGCACCTGGAGGGGCTGGACGCCGTCCGCAAGCGCCCCGGCATGTACATCGGCTCGACCGACAGCCGTGGCGTGGGTCACCTCGTCAACGAGATCCTCGACAACTCCACCGACGAGGGTGTCGGGGGTCACGCCACGAAGGTCGACGTGATCCTGCACGCCGACGGCTCGGTGCAGGTCGACGACGACGGCCGGGGCATTCCCACCGACGTGCACGCCAAGTCCGGCATCTCCGGCGTGGAGTTGGTGCTCACCCGGCTGCACGCCGGCGGCAAGTTCGGCGGCTCGGGCTACAAGACCTCCGGCGGTCTGCACGGCGTGGGCGCCTCGGCGGTCAACGCGCTCTCCCGGCGGTTCGACGTCACGGTCCGGCGCGGCGGCAAGGTCCACTCGATGTCGTTCCGGCACGGCGTACCGGGGATCTTCGACGGGGACGGCCCGGACGCCCCCTTCACCCCCGGCCCGGGCCTGCAGATCGTCGGCTCGATGAAGCGGGGCCAGCGCACCGGCACCTCGATCCGCTGGTGGCACGACCCGCGCTACTTCGAGACCGGCGCCCACCTCGACACCGAGGCGGTCCGGCTCAAGCTGCGCAACACCGCCTTCCTCGTCCCCGGCGTGGCGTACAAGCTGCGCGACGAGACGGGCGAGAAGGCCGTCGAGGAGAAGTTCCACTTCCCCGACGGCCTCACCGACATGGTGGAATACCTGGCCCCGGCCGGCGACCGGCCGGTCTCCGGCACGCTGCTGGTGATCGGGGAGGGGACCTACCGGGAGAACGCCGCCGACGCCAACGGCGTCATGCAGTCCAACGTGCAGCGCCGGGCCGAGGTCGAGGTCGCCTTCCGCTGGGGCACCGGCTACGAGCGCACCGTCGAGTGCTTCACCAACACCATCCGCAACGCGCACGGTGGAACCCACCGCAAGGGCTTCGAACGGGCCCTGGTGCGTACCCTGGCCGAGGCCGCGCGCAACACCCGCGGCCTGCTCAAGCCCAAGGAGGACGCGCCCACCCTGGACGACGTCCTGGAGGGCATGACCGCGGTGGTGCACGTCCGCATCCCGGAGCCGCAGTTCACCTCGCAGACCAAGGACGAGCTCTCCACCGCCGGCATCACCAAGGTGCTCCAGGGCCTCGTCGAGCAGCACCTCAAGGCCTGGCTGGAGGACCGGAAGACCAAGGCCGAGGCCAGGACGGTGCTGCAGAAGATCGTCGACGCGGCCCGGGTCCGGCTGACCCAGAAGCAGCAGAAGGACGCCGCCCGGCGCAAGACTGCCCTGGAGGGCGCGTCGATGCCGGCCAAGCTGGTCGACTGCCGGGCCACCGGCGTGGACCGCAGCGAACTGTTCATCGTCGAGGGGGACAGCGCCCTCGGCACCAGCCGGATGGCCCGCTCCTCGGAATACCAGGCCCTGCTGCCGATCCGCGGCAAGATCCTCAACGTGCAGAAGGCGAACCTGCAGCAGGTGCTGGACAACGCCGAGTGCGCGGCGATCGTGCAGGTGCTCGGCGCCGGCTCGGGGCGGACGTTCGACCTGTCGGCGATGCGCTATGGCCGGGTGCTCATCATGGCCGACGCGGACGTCGACGGCGCGCACATCCGTACCCTGCTGATCACGCTCTTCGCCCGCTACATGCGGCCGCTGATCGAGGCGGGCCGGCTCTACGCGGCCATGCCGCCCCTGCACAAGATCACCACCAAGGGGCGGAACCCGCAGACCGTCTACACCTACACTCAGGCCGAGATGGAGGCGACGGTCCGCAAGCTGGAGAAGGCCGGCAAGCAGATCGTCACCCCGATCCCGCGCTTCAAGGGCCTCGGCGAGATGGATGCCGACGAGCTCTGGGAGACCACCATGAACCCGGCCACCCGGGCGGTCCGCCGGATCACCCTGGACGACGTCGAGGCCGCCGAGCGGATCCTCGAGCTGCTCATGGGGGAGAAGGTCGAGCCCCGCCGCAACTGGCTCATCGAGTCGGCCGACCTGGTCGACCGCGAAGCCATCGACGCCTGACCACCGGGTTCGTTCGGAAGGAAAGCTGAACCATGGCACGCCGCAAGGAAGACCGCGCCCGCGCGGACCTGTCCGCCTTTGACCAGGCGGGCGCGCGGGTCTTCGACAACCCGCTGGTCAACGAGGTCTCCGACTCCTACCTGGAGTACGCGTTCTCGGTCATCCACTCCCGCGCTCTGCCGGACGCACGGGACGGCCTGAAGCCAGTGCATCGGCGCATCCTCTGGTCGATGTACGAGCAGGGCCACCGCCCCGACCGGGGGCACGTGAAGTCTGCCCGAATTGTCGGGGATGTGATGGGTAAGTACCACCCACACGGCGACGCCGCGATCTACGACGCGATGGTCCGTCTCGCCCAGGACTTCTCGCTCAACGCGCCGCTGATCGACGGGCACGGCAACTTCGGCTCGCCCGACGACGGCCCGGCCGCCGCCCGGTACACCGAGGCCCGGATGTCGCGCGAGGCGATGCTGCTCGTCGGCGAGCTGGGCGAGGACACCGTCGACGTCGAGCCCAACTACGACGGCTCGCTCACCCAGCCCACCGTGCTGCCGGCCGCCTTCCCCAACCTGCTGGTCAACGGCGCGTCCGGGATCGCGGTCGGCATGGCCACCAACATGATCCCGCACAACCTGGGCGAGGTCGTCCAGGCGGCCCGCTGGCTGATCAACCACCCGGACGCCACGCTCGACAAGCTCATGGAGTTCGTCCCCGGCCCCGACCTGCCCACCGGCGGGCTGCTGCTCGGCCTCGACGAGGTGCGCCGGGCGTACGAGACCGGGCGCGGCGTGGTGCGGATGCGCGCCCGGGTGGAGACCGGCCCGCTCGAGGGCAGCCGGGGCCGGCAGGCCATCACGGTCACCGAGCTGCCGTACGGCGTCGGCGCGGAGAAGGTCATCGCGGCCATCACCAACGAGGTCAACAAGACCAAGCGGCTCTCCGGCATCGCCGACGTCAAGGACCTCACCGACCGGGAGAACGGCACCCGGCTGGTCATCGAGTGCAAGGTCGGGGTCAACCCGCAGGCGCTGCTGGCCGACCTGTGGCGGCTCACCCCGCTGGAGCAGTCGTTCGGCGTGAACAACCTGGTCCTGGTGGACGGTCAGCCGCAGACCCTGGGGCTCAAGGAGCTGCTGGACGTCTTCCTGGCCCACCGGTACGAGGTGGTGACGCGCCGCAGCTCCTACCGCAAGCGTAGGCGCGAGGAGCGGCTGCACCTGGTCGACGGTCTGCTGATCGCCCTGCTCGACATCGACAGGGTGGTCAAGCTGATCCGGGCCAGCGAGGACGCCCAGGCCGCCAAGGACGGCCTGATGCAGAAGTTCAAGCTCTCCGAGATCCAGGCGACCTACATCCTGGACACCCCGCTGCGCCGGCTCACCAAGTACGACCGGCTGGAGCTGGAGGCCGAGCAGGAGAAGCTGCGCGGCGAGATCGCCGAGCTGTCGAAGATCCTCGACGACCCCAAGGTGCTGCGGAAGCTGGTCTCCGACGAGCTGGCCGCGGTGGTCAAGCAGTTCGACGCCCCGCGCCGGACCACGCTGGTGGACGGTGACCTCAAAGAGGTGCTGGCCGCCTCGGTGCCGGCCGGTCCGCTGGAGGTCGCGGACGACCCGTGCCAGGTCATCCTCTCCGCCACCGGGCTGGTGGCCCGGACCGCGGCCGAGTCGGAGGAGGCCGCCGAGGCGCGCCGGCGCAGCGGCCGGGTCAAGCACGACGCGGTACGGGCCGTCGTCCACTCCACCGCCCGGGGCCGGGTGCTGGTGGTCACCAGCGCCGGCCGGGCCTTCAAGATCGACGTGCTGCCGCTGCCAGTGCTGCCCGAGCAGTCCGGCACGGTGTCCCTGCGCGGCGGCATGTCCGCCGCCGAGCTGGTGCCGCTGGAGCCGGGGGAGACGGTGGTGGGGCTGGCGCCGCTCGGCCCGTCCGCCGAGGGCTCGCCCGGCCTGGCGCTGGGCACCCGGCAGGGCGTGGTGAAGGTCTGCGCGCCGGAGTGGCCGGTCCGCTCGGACGAGTTCGAGGTGATCTCGCTCCGCGAGGGGGACGAGGTGGTCGGGGCGACGTGGCTCACCGACGGCGCCGAGACCCTGGCGCTCATCTCGTCGGAGGCGTCCCTGCTGCGCTTCGCGGCCTCGCTGGTCCGGCCGCAGGGCATCAAGGGTGGCGGCATGGCCGGCATCAACCTGCCGGCCGGGGCGACCGTGGTCTTCTTCGGCGCGGTCCGCACCGACGACCCGGGGCACGGCGAGCCGATGGTGGTCACCTCGACCGGTGCCACGGTCAAGGTGACGCCGTTCAAGGCGTACCCGGCGAAGGGTCGGGCGACCGGCGGCGTGCGCGCGCAGCGGTTCCTCAAGGGTGAGGTGGACCTGGCGGTCGCCTGGGTCGGCCCGCGCCCGGTCGGCGCCACGGCCAACGGCGAGCCGGTGGAGCTGCCCCCGGCGGACCCCCGGCGGGACGGCTCCGGCTTCGCCGTGATGCTCGGCCCCACCGTCGTCGGCCACCAGATCGAACGCGACTGACCGCCCGCCCGGCCCGCCGGTCGCCGACGACGGTCGGACCACGGGTGTGCCGGTCCCGGCCGCCGCGGGCGGCCGGGACCGGACCACTTGGAACGCCGGTGGGTCAGCGTCCGCGGGGCGGGATGACCTCGAACGGTCCCTGTACGTAGAGGAACTCGCCCTCGGGCAGGCAGTTCAGCTCCGGGTCGGTGCCCAGCCCGTCGCAGTGCTCGGCGGTGAGCATCTGCCGAACCCCGAGGCGACCCACCGTCCACATCGCTGATTAGCTCGAAAGTGTGACGAGTGCGAAATCGGCGTCCCACACCGCTGACCTCACGATCAACGCGTGCTGACCGTGGCGGGGTCAGAGTTCGGGTTCGGGGCCGCGGCGGGAGTCCGGGGTGGTGCCGCGGAGGCGGGCGATCAGGCGCATGCCGTGGTAGATGACCAGGGCGGCGCCGGTGCCCAGGGCGATGCCGCTGAACGACAGGTCGCCGGCGGTGACGGTGTAGTTGGCCGCGCCGACGATCACCGCCACGGCGGCGGTCATCAGGTTCACGGGGTCGTGGAAGTCCACCCGGTTCTCGATCCAGATCCGGGCGCCGAGGATGGCGATCAGGCCATAGAGCGCGGTGGTCGCGCCGCCCAGCACACCGGCCGGCACGGTGAGGATCAACGCGCCGAACTTCGGGCTCAGCCCGAGCAGCACCGCCGCCACGCCGGCCACCCAGTACGCGGCGGTCGAGTACACCCGGGTCGCCGCCATCACGCCGATGTTCTCCGCGTACGTGGTGGTGCCGGAGCCGCCGCCGGAGCCGGCGAGCACGGTGGCCAGGCCGTCGCCGAGGAACGCCCGGCCCATGTCCCGGTCCAGGTTCCGGCCGGTCATCGCGGCCACCGCCTTGACGTGCCCGGCGTTCTCCGCGATCAGTACCAGGATCACCGGGATGACCAGCACCACCGCCCGCACGCTGAAGCTCGGGGCGTGGAACTGCGGCAGGCCCACCCAGGCGGCCTCCTTCAGCCCGGTGACCGCCTTCGGGTCCAGGTCGCCGAGGACCGCGGCGAGCACCCAGCCGACCACCACGCCGAGCAGGATGGACAGGCGGGCCAGGAAGCCCCGGAAGACCACCGTGGCCACCAGGATCGCGACCAGGGTGACCACCGCGATCAACGGCTGAGCCTTCACCCCGGTGCCGCTGCCGCCGCCGTCCCAGGCGACCGGGGCGAGGTTGAGCCCGATCAGCGCGACGATCGCGCCGGTCACCACGGGCGGCATCAGCGCGTCGATCCAGCGCGCCCCGGCCAGCTGCACCACCACGCCGACCAGCGCCAGTACCGCACCGGCCACCACGATGCCGCCCAGCGCGGCGCCGATGCCGCCGCCGGTCTTCGCGGCCAGCACCGGGGCGATGAACGCGAACGACGAGCCCAGGTACGAGGGCAGCCGGTTGCCGGTGATCACCAGGAAGAGCAGCGTGCCCAGCCCGGAGAAGAAGAGCGTGGTGGCCGGCGGGAAGCCGGTGATCAGCGGCACGGTGAAGGTGGCGCCGAACATGGCCACCACGTGCTGCACGCCGACGCCGACGGTACGCGGCCAGGAGAGTCGCTCGTCCGGGTGCACCACGTCACCGGGGCGGACGGACCGGCCGTCGCCGTGCAGGCCCCACGGGGACCAGCGGGATCGAGGCTCGGTGGACTGGGTCATGCTGCGCCCTTCGCGTCGTCAGGTGACGGGGGCGTGATCGACCCTGAGAGTTGTTTTTAGCACGTCACCGGCCGAGCCTCGGGACCGGCTCGACGTCAGGCCACCCCGGCGGGGCGGAACTGGACGCTGACCCGAGGGCCGACCGGGCGGGCGGTCTTCGGGATCGCGTGCTCCCAGGTGCGCTGGCACGACCCGCCCATCACCACCAGGTCGCCGTGGCCGAGCGGGAAGCGCAGGCTCGCCCCGCCGCCCCGGGGACGCAGCAGCAGCGGGCGCGGCGAGCCGAACGACACGATGGCCACCATCGTGTCGACGTGTGCGGAGCGGCCCAGCGTGTCGCCGTGCCAGGCCACGCTGTCCCGGCCGTCCCGGTAGCGGCACATGCCGGCGGTGACGAAGGGTTCGCCCAGCTCGGAGGCATAGTGCCGGGTCAGGGTCTCGCGGGCCGCGGTGAGTACCGGGTGGGGCAGTGGCCGGCCGGCCGCATACCAGCAGAGCAGGCGGGGCACGTCGACCTCGCTGTCGTACATGGTGCGGCGCTCGGCCCGCCACGGCACGTCCCGCAGCAGGAGGCCGAGCACCGTGTCGGAGCCGCGCACCCAGCCGGGCAGGTGGTCGACCCAGGCGCCCCGGCTCAGCTGGTGCCGGCGCAGCCGGCCGGCGAGCGGGCCCAGGCTCGGGCCCTGCTCGGCGAAGTCGAGCATGGAGGGCTGGTACGCGGCGTCGGGCACGCCGCCGATCCTACCCGCTCATCGAACAGGCGTACGATCAACGCTGCAGCATCCGGCGGACCCGGCCGCCGACCACCTGCTTGACCCGCTCGCTCAGCGGCTGGGCGCGGAGTGCCTTGAGCTTCTGCTGGAGCGTCCGGCTCTCGTCCCGCAGCCACTCGATGCGGGTCAGCAGTTCCTCGGCGGTGTAGGCGGAGGCCGGCCGGACCGCCGGCGGGTAGCCGGTCTGGCGGACCTGCTCGTCGAACCGGGTGGCGCTGTCCCCGTCGGCGAACGAGAGGCCGAGGTCGTGCCTGGCGAGGAACGCGGTGATCCGCGCGAAGCGCTCCTTGTGGCCCTCGTTCAGTGCCGTGTAATCGGCTTCCTCGTAGAGTCGGGCGGCGTCGACGTCGGCCGGTACGTCGCGCAGCAACCGGTGCGGGATGTCGAAGTAGCGGGCCAGCTCCAGGGTGCGCGAGTCGTGCGCGAGGAGATACCCGGGGGTGCCCGAGATCAGCGCCGTGATGGTGCCGTGGATCCGGGTGCCGAAGGCGAAGTCGAAGCCGGAGAGATACTCCATCCAGGGCCACGGGTCCATGAACATCCGCACCTTGTCCTCGACGAAGAGCGGGTGCGAGGTGTGGATCGGCATGTCGTCGGTCTTGCCACGCAACTTCGGTGCGTCACCGTAGAGCAGGGTGCCGAGGGTGTACAGGTCCTGCGCCACGTAGCGCAGGTTCGGGTAGCGCCGGTGGTGGTGGCGGACGAGCGGGCCCAGCGCGCGGACGTACGGCGAGATGACGAACGCGAGCCGGTCCTCGGTGCCCAGGGCCGCCTTCGCCTTCTCGATCCGGAGGCTGTCGCCGTGCAGGAACATCGACGGGCAGCCGATCTGCTCGACGGCCGAGAAACCCAGCGTACGGAGGTAGTCCTCGGTGATCTCGCCGCGGACGCCGATGCTGTGCGAGCGGTCGAGCACCGCCCGGCAGAAGGCGCGCACCGGCTCGTCGATCGGGCGCAGGTGCTCCCGGTCGCCGTCCACGTCGGTCTGGGCCCCGACCCCGAGCACCACCACGGGGATCTTCAGCCGCTCGATCAGCCGGGTCATCGACACCAGTCGGTCCGCGTAGTCGCGGCGGAACGCGTTGGCCAGCGGGATCACGAAGATGTCGTGCTTCTCGTTGATCTCGTCGGCGTCGCGCGGGTCCGCCCGGAACCGCGACGGGGTGATCTCCGCCGTCGAGGTGGCCAGGAGTTTGTACGCGGCGTGGCTGAACACCAGGTTGCCGCTGTTCTTGCCGATCCAGTCCCGCTCGTAGGTCTCCTCCGCGGTGACGAGGTCGAACGGGCCCTTTCGGGCGCGCAGCAGGATCCGCTGATGCATGCGGGGTTTCCACCTTCCCTCCCGGGCACGGCATGCCCGGCGGGAACCACTGCGGCGCGGCCGGCCGGCGCACGGTCCCCGTTCCCGTGCAGGAGCCGACAGCCTAAATCATCCCGGCTGCTCGGCGGTGTCCCGTTCATCGGGCGCCCCGTCGTCGGCGGCGACGCGGATACCTGCGGGTAGGGTTGCCCGTCATGACCAGCGCCCCGACCGCCACCCCCGCTGTCCGGCTGCCGTCGCTGACCGGGCTGCGCTGGGTCGCCGCCCTGCTGGTCTTCGGTTTCCACGTCGGGACCATGCGGATCGTCGCCGAGCCCGACTACAAGGCGGTGGTGGACTGGCTGTTCACCCTCGGCCTCTCCGGCGTGGAGTTCTTCTTCATCCTCAGTGGATTCGTGCTGGTCTGGTCGTACCGGGACGGCGAGCGCCGCCGAACCTTCCTGCGCCGCCGGCTCGCCAAGATCTACCCGAACCACCTGGTGACCTTCGTGGCGGCGCTGGCCGTCGCGTTCTGGTTCGCAGACCCGGTCGTTCCGTGGGCCGCGGTCGCGAACCTGTTCCTGGTGCAGGCGTGGATCCCCCTCGGCGGCTACTTCTACAGCGTCAACAACGTGAGCTGGTCGCTCTCCTGCGAACTGGCCTTCTACCTCTGCCTGCCGCTCGTTCTGCCGTACCTGCGCCGGGCTCGGACCGGCCTGCTGTGGGCGGTGGTGGTCGCCGTGCCACTGCTCATCCTGGCCCTCTGGCCCGGCCAGCTGCTCGTGCCCGAGGAGAACCGGTGGTGGTTCACCCAGGTCTTTCCGGTGGCCCGGTCGCTGGAGTTCTGGATGGGCGTGGCCGCGGCCGAGCTGCTGCGCCGGGGCCGCTGGCGGGGGCCGAACCTGACCCTGGCCAGCCTGCTCTTCGTCGCCACCTGGGTGGTCGCCGCGCAGTGGATCCGCGCCGAGTTCTGGGCGGCCCTGCTCGCGGCGGCGTACCTCCTGGTCATCACCGCCGCGGCGGACGCGGACGTGCGCGGCCTGCGGACGCCCTGGCGGTCCCGGCCGATGGTCTGGCTCGGCGAGGTCTCGTTCGCGTTCTACCTCGTGCACGTCCTGGTGATGACGACCGTGCTGCGGCTCACCGGGGACTGGGGTGCGGGGCTGCGCGGCTGGTGGGGGCCGCTCGCCGTGCTCGGCTTCCTGGCGGCCAACCTGCTGCTCGCCGCCGCCCTGCACCGTTGGGTGGAGATGCCGATGATGCGCCGGCTGGGACCGCCCCGTCGGGCGCGCGCGCAGGCCGGCGCCGCGCCGAGCGCACCGTCCGTTCCGACCGCGCGGCCGGCCCCCGCCGGCCCGGTCGAGGTCCCCGCCACGCCGCCCAGGTCGATCGAGTACGCCGCGCGGCGCGACCCGGGCTGAGCCACGCCCGACCCGCTGCGACGCGCCGGCGGGCAGGGCCGACGGTGACGGCCCGGCCGGGCCGGCATCCACTCTGGTCGGTGCGCTGATCGGGGTCGTGGCGGACACGCCCGGGACGGTGCGCCCCGGCGATGTCGGCGGTAGGTTGGAGCCGTGCTTCCGATCGCGCTCACCTGTCCCCTGTGGTGGGTGGCGCGCTGGACGGCCCGCATGCTGGCCAGCCTGGCCGTGGTGGTCGCCTGCTCGCTGGGCGCCGCCACGCTGCCCGTTGGCGGGGCCGCGCCGGCCGCTTCCGGCCCGGTCGACGCCGCGGCGGTCCGCACCGGTTCCCCTGACCTCGCCCTCGGCTTCGCGTGGAGCGCGACCGGTTCGTCCGACGCGGTGACCGGTGCCCCGGCGCGGGCCGGGGCGGGAGCCTCGGACCCCGACCCGGCCGCAGCGGCGGACCGGCAGTTCGTGCCGGCCCCGGCGGCGCCGCGGCCGGCCGGGATCGTCCCGGGCGAGCGGCACCCCGTCCTGGTCGGGCTGCTCCCGGCGACCGTCGGCTCCCGGGCCCCGCCCGCCCGCTGACCTCCGGGCGGGCCCGGCCCGCCCGCGCCGCACCACTGAACCTCACCCCCGCACCCCCGCCCGACAGCGGCCCGGCGGCGCCCACTTCCGGTCGCCCTGCCCCGTCGGCCGTGCGGACCTCTCCACCACGACTCCGCCCGTGAGGTGCCGACCATGGAGAAGACCGTTCTCTACCACTTCCTGACCGAGGTCCCCGAGGCTGCCGCCATCTGGTCCGCCCTGCTCGTGCTCGCCCTGGGGCTGCTCGCCGCGCTGGTCGCCCGACCCGAGCGGGACACCCCGCCCGACCTCGCCCCGGACCCGGCCGCCGAGGAGGCCGCCCGCCTCGCCGACCTGCGCCGGTACGCCGACGAGGTGGCGGTGGCCGCCGCCGGGGCCGCGCAGACCGCCCGACGGCGGCGCGAGCAGTGGCTCGCCGCCCAGGACGAGGCCGACCGGTCCTGGCGGGCGTACGACGAGGCCGAGGCGGCCGCCCGACGGTTCGCCGGCGCCGCGATACTGCCCGCCCCGCGGACGCCCCGGACGCCGGCCGAGTACGCCGCCCGGGAGCGCTGGCTGCACCACGCCGCGATGGCGGTGCACTGGCGGGGCGACCTGACCGCCCGGCAGCTCGCCGACGTGCTCGCCCATCGCAACGGGTGGGATCCGCGCCGGCACCCGGCCGAGCAGGAGATCGTCCTGGCCCGGGCGGTACGCGACCGCCGGCGCGCCGGCTGGCGGACCGCCGCCGAGCGGGAGCAGCGGGCCTGGCGGGACGCCGAGCTGGCCGCCGAGGCGGCCCGCACCCTGGCCGCCGAGGCGTACGCGGCCGCCGAGGCGCTGCGCCCCGGCTCCGCCCCGGTGCACCGTGCCGGGCCGGCGACCCGGAGCCTCGCCCCGGTGCCAGCCGGCACCCGGACGGTACGGACCGCGCGCTGGCGCCCGGCGCGAGTGGGCTGAATCGTTACCGGAAACAGTGAGCCCGCTCACGTCGCGCCGGAAACGGTCATCCGGATCAGTTCGGGTGATCGACCCCCGCAATTCCGGGTCGGTCGCCACCCGATGTCCGATTATCGCCCGTCAGTTCCGACATAACTGCTCGTCCCATTGAGTGGCGTCAGTGACCGGCTGTTCCGGTCAGAGTAACGATGTTCGAGGTTTACGCAGGTGGGGAGGCTTGGCATGGGGCATACCCACCGGTAGTGTCGGCGCGTCCGGCGCGGTTTCCGATCGCAAGTGGCGACGCCGTGCCGACCCGCCTAATCGTGATCTTACGAACCGGG
>NZ_JBIAIL010000023.1:0-110315 GCF_042871425.1 Micromonospora sp. NPDC005806
GCTCTCGTAGTACGGGACCCAGTGTTCCCAGCTGCGCGGGGTGAGCCAGAGGCCGTGGATGAGGACGATGGTGCTCACTTGACGTATCCCTTCAGGGATGATACTACGAGACGTAGTAAATACTACCGGGCGTCGTAGAAGAGTCGGCAAGGGGGTCCGAACTCCAGCACGTCGCGGCCGAGTTGGTCCTTGTGCCTCGGTGATGCCGTGCGGGGCATCCGGGTAGACGATCAACTGCGAGCCCTTGACCTGGGTCGTCAATCGTTGGCTGTGCGCGACACGGTGCCGGGCGGGGGCCCGCCGAGAGGATGTAGCACCGGATTAGTCAGCCGCCTAGGGTTCCGCCTATCCGCGTCGGAAGCCCTGACCGGCGTGGTACGACTGCGCTGAACAGTGGTGCGAGGCGGACGGAAACGGGCGGAAGATGACGGTCGGTGGCTTGCGGGGTCTGCTCCGTGGCCGCGAGGGGGATCTCCTTCTCGACCTGGTTTATGTCTTCGCGCTCACCCGGATCTCGGAGCGGCTGATCGTGGACTTCACCGCGCAGCGGCGGGTCGTTCTGCCAGAACTCGGTCAGACGGCGTTGTTGCTGCTAGCCCTCTGGTTGACCTGGGTCCGCGCGGCGATCGTGCACAGCGCCTTCGATCCGCGAAAATGGGCGATCCGGCTCGTGCTCGTCTTCGTCATGTTCGGCACCATGATCATGGCGGTTACGCTGCCCTTTGCGTTCGGCGATCGAGGCGTGGTCTTCGCGGTCACCTACGTCGCCATCCAACTCGGCAAGCCCGTCGTCCTCCTGCTCGGCCGGTACGACCGTGAACGGCACACCCCAGCGCGGGCACTCTGCTGGGCAGCGGTATCCGCCGCACCCTGGATCGCCGGGGCGGTTCTCTTCCCGCAGAGTCCCGCGCGCGGGGTCCTGTGGACGCTGGCGTTGGCGCTGGACTACACGGGGCTCGTCCTCGGCTGGCCCGTTCCGGGACTTGGCCGCACCCGTATAGACGACTGGAAGGTCGCCGGCGAGCACATCGCCGAGCGTTATCAGCAGTTCATCGTCATCGCGCTCGGCGAAACGATCCTGCTCACAGGATTGACGTTCGCCCAGCAGTTCACCCCCGACCGGGTGGTGCCGAGCGTCGTGTCCTTCGCCACCACGATGCTGATGTGGCGAATCTACTTCCACCGCGCTGGGGCGCTTTTGCCCGCCGCCATGGATGCCATCCCCAGCCCAGCCCGCCTCGGTCGGTCTGCGTTCCACACCCACCTGATCATCGTGACCGGCATCCTCACCACCGGCGTCGGCCACGCACTGGTCATCCACCATCCGGGCGTACACGAGGAAGCGCTGTGGCTCGCGGTCATCCTGGGTGGGCCCGCGCTGTTCCTGGCCGGGCGGTCCCGCCTCGAGTACGACGTGTTCGCCCGGGTGTCCGCGTCCCGGGTCATCGGACTTCTCGCGCTTGCCGCTCTGGCACCGGTGATGGTCCGCCTGCCGCCGCTGATCGCCACCAGCACCGCAGCCACCGTGCTGGCCGGGATCGCGGCGTGGGACACGATACGAGAGCGAAAGCACCCAGGTGAGGCACCCTCGCCGCCCGGGTCAACCCGACAGCAACGCTGACAGACAGCAACCGAGGCAGGCGATTCCGGATCGCATCCGACACTGGCTCCCACCACGACCGCGGTCACGATCGTCGGACCGCGACCCCTCGTTTGTAAGTCGCGGCGGCTGGGTCCGGCAGCCTATTCGACGACGAAGATGCCCACGCCGGGCGGCGTATCGGTCATCCCCTTGATCCGTAGGACCTGCATAGCGCGGTCGATGATCGGCCCCGTTACGCCGTAGTGCTCGATCAACTCTCGCCGGCTGGGGAGTACGCCGACGACGTGGGCGGTGCGGACGGCTGGAAGAAGGTGGCCGACCAGTACCTCCAGTCCGATGCGCTTGACGTGGAGAACCTCCACCACTGCTTCCACCTGTTCTACTCCCAGTACCAGCACTTCAACCCGGACCTGCTGTGACCGCGCCCGACAGCGGCCCGCTTCGTTGGCTGCATACCGACTCCGACCTGCGCGTCTTCCTGACCTGGTGCGCCAGGACCGGTCGGTCGCCGCGTCAGCGACGGCCGCGCGGGTGCTTTCCTAAACCGTGTGTCGGTCCAGCTGGTTCTCGCGCACCCGGAACAGCGTCTGGCCATCCTCTGCTTCGACCCCATCCGGCTGGGTGGAGATGACTAGGGCACCGTGTTCGTCGTGGCCGGCAATGCTGCATCGCAGGCGAACTGGTGCTGGCAGACGAGTGTCGGCATTTAGCTGACCGCCGGTGAAGACGGGGACCTTGTCGACGAAGAACCACGACTTCCCGTCAGCGTCGACCAGGCGGACGCGCACCCAGCCCGGGAAGTCCTGGCTGACCCACGCGACCACCTCGCAGCGGAGAAGGTCTTCTTCGTGAGCCACGGGCCGATTTTGTCCGCTTGCCTGTGCGATGCCAACGGGCGGTTGAGGACGTCAGCCGAGGCGAGGACGAGATGGAGGCAGCGAGCCTCCCGGGCGAGCGCATTACGGGTGATACTCGCCGCGGGTGCGTGGGAGCCATTGAGGGTGCCGCTCCCGGACGTACGTGGTGAGGGCCTCTCGCATGTCGCACGCGAGGTTCCAGGAGCTGGGTGAGTCTGCGGCCCAGGCGCGTAGCTGGACGGCGACTGATTGCGGTGTTACGTCGACCATCTGTAGTTGCCATTTGTTGTCGCGTTCCCACAGCGGGTTCGCCTCCAGGAGACGTTGCGCCTCGCTCCGCAGCTCGTTCAGTTCGGCGGTGAAATCCAAGTGCAGGGTGACTTCGCTGACCACCCGCGCGTCGTGTCGGGTCAAGTTTTGGAAAGGGCGTTCGGTGAAGTAGGTGGTGGGCAGGGTAAGCCGCCGTTCGTCCCACATCCGCATAACGACGTGGGTGAGACTTACCTCCTCGACCCGGCCCCACTCGTCGTTCACCACGACGACGTCGTCTTCCTGCATGGCGTGGGCGACAACCACCTGGAGCCCGGCGAGGACGTTGCCGAGCGTGTTCCGGGCGGCGAGGCCGACGATGACGCCGAGGGCTGCGGCGGATGTCAGCAGGGACACGCCGAAGGACCGCAGGGCGTCGAAGGTGGTCAGGACCCAGCCGATCGCCAGCACTGCGACGGCCGCCCCGGCCAGCTTGCGGAGCAGCCGGATCTCGTTGCGGGTCCGCCGGACGGCCGGATCCTTACTGTGCTGGGGGAGGTGTAGCAGGGTTCCTGCCTCAGTGACGCGGAGCGCCTTGGCCACCAGCCAAGCGATCAAAAGGACCAAAATCAGGCGCAGCGCGTTGCGGCCGTGGGGCATCCATTCGTGCGGCAGGCCGGTGTATCGCAGGGTGAAGTACAGCGCGGCGAGGGCCAGGATGAGAATTGTCAGGCGGCGGCAGGCACGGTAGGTCGGCATCAACAACGACCGGTAGGGCTCCTTCGCCGCCTTGTTGATGGCTACGGCAATGAGCCAGCCCACGAACCAGCCCGCGGCGACGGCTCCCACCACGACCATCGCCGTGCGCACGAACGCCAACGGGGCCAGCAGCAAAGCCGGCACCGCAACGGACGGCGCGTGCCATGCGTCGCCGGACAGCTTCCTCCGCCCTGGGATACCCACAGAAGGGAGTACCCAGGGCGACAACGACTAACCGACGTGGATGCGAGGGCGAAGGATGTCCGGGTCCAGCACGATTTCGCCGTTCTGGGCATCCAGGCTGAGCATCCGCATCACCCGATCGCCGGCGCGGTAAGGGCCCGGCCCGGATCGAATGATCCTGGGCCGGGCCGGATTCGTCCGCGAGTCAGTCGAACGCGGCGGCGAACATGCCGGGCTGGTAGGAACCCCCCTGCTGGTGCACGATCACGGCGAGCCGGTTGGCTGCGTTGATCAGGGCGACCAGGGAGACCAGTGCGGCGATCTGGTCGTCGTCGTAGTGCTTGCGCACCTGGGCCCAGGTTTCGTCGGACACGCCCTGGTGGGCGTCGGCGAGTCGGGTGCCCTCTTCGGCGAGTGCCAGCGCGGCCTGCTCGGCCTCGGTGAAGACGGTCGACTCGCGCCAGGCGGCGACCAGGTTGAGCCGGACCGAGGTCTCACCGGCGGCTGCGGCCTCCTTGGTGTGCATGTCGATGCACCAACCGCAGCCGTTGATCTGGCTGGCGCGCAGCGACACCAACTCCTGCGTGGACTTCGGCAGCGGCGACTGCTGGATCACCATGCCGGCGTTGGCGAACCGCTTGAAGAACTTCATGGCGATCTCGTTGTCGAACATGTTGAATCGGGCGTCCATGATTCCGTCCTCTCTCGTGCTGTTCTGCTGAACGAACACGAGATGCCGGCGATCAGGTTCCTGTGACAGCGCGGTCAGGTGACGCCCGCCACAACCGGGCGCATCGGTGACGCGCCGGTGTCACATAACGGCGGGGTCCGGCATCTGGTGGGTGACACAGTCGAGACGGAACAGGAGTCACCGATGGTGGGCACGTCGCAGACCGAAGCTGATGATCGTGGCAGGGGCAGCAGCCCCGACGACCGCCCGGATCCGGCGACCGAGGCATTCCTCGCCCACCGCAACCTGCTGTTCACCGTCGCCTACGAGATGCTCGGCTCGGCCGCCGACGCGGAGGACGTCCTGCAGGAAACCTGGTTGCGGTGGGCGGGTGTCGATCTCGGCACGGTGCGCGAACAGCGTGCCTACCTGGTCCGGATCACTACCCGCCAGGCACTCGCCCGGCTGCGTACGCTCGGCCGCCGCAAGGAGTCCTACGTCGGCCCCTGGCTGCCCGAGCCGCTGCTCACCGCGCCCGACGTGGCCGAGGACGTCGCGTTGGCCGACAGCGTCTCGATGGCGATGCTGCTGGTGCTGGAGACACTCACGCCGACCGAGCGGGCGGTGTTCGTGCTGCGCGAGGTGTTCGACGTCGACTACGACGAGATCGCCGAAGCCGTCGACAAGAGCCCGGCCGCGGTCCGCCAGATCGCGCACCGGGCACGGGCACACGTCGCGGCGCGCCGGCCGCGCCACGTCGTTTCAGCGGCCGAGACCCGCTACGCGCTCGATGCGTTTCAGCGGGCGGTCGAAACGGGCGATCTGCAGAGCCTGCTCGACATCCTCGCACCGGATGTCGTCCTCCTCGGCGACGGTGGCGGAGTCAAGCAGGCCGTCCCGCGGCCAATCGTGGGGGCCGACAAGGTCGCCCGCCTGCTGGCTGGCGGGTGGGGCAGGGTCGCCGACATCTCGTCGCTGCGTCCGGCACAGGTCAATGGTTACCCGGCGCTGGTTGTCCGGCTCGACGGCGAGATCGACACGGTCTTGGCCGTGCGCATCGACGACGGCCTCATCACCGGGCTCTACGCCGTGCGCAATCCCGAAAAGCTGTCGCACATGGTTCGGGAGACCGTCCTGAGCCGCTGAGTCCGGAGCGGCTCGGGACAAAAGGTACGTAACCTGGCGCGAGACCCCCGGGTGTCGCTTGCCCTGGAGGGCGGCATCGCTCCGGTCGCCGCCGAGGGCACCCGCGTCCTGATCCAGGTCCCCGTCGCACGTTGGCTTCTCGCCGGACGAGCACAGTAACGGCACGAGCCGCCTAACTGAAGCCGGTCAGTCGAAGGAGGGCGGTCCGGATCACGAAAAGTGGCCAGATCCAGAAGAGGAGGTGTTGACGCGGCTCTGCTGCGGGCTTGTCATACACGTCCCGGTACTTCCGACACCGGTACCCCAACCATCGGACGTGCTCGTTCGTCTTGTTGATAGGGCGGCAGGGACCCGATACGAACGACGCGGAGGAAGGGGGCGGGGTGACGAGTTGGGAAGGCGTGCTCACCGGGCTGGTGCAGCAGCGGGGCACTGCGCTCAAGCGGTACGGCTACCTCCTGTGCGGTGACAGCAGCGAGGCCGAGGACCTGGTTCAGGAGGCCCTCGTTCGCACGTTCAGCTCGGCCCGACGCACCGAGGTGGGCCAGGTCGAGGGGTACGTCCGCACCGTCATGCTGCGCTTGTACCTCGACCGGGCGCGGCGGCGGAACCTCTGGCGGCGGATCCAGCCGCTCGCGGCGCCGGAGCCGCAGCCGGATCAGCAGGCGCACGCGGACCTGCGGGGAGATCTCGGCCGCGCGCTGCGGGAGTTGTCCACCCGGCAGCGGGCGTCCGTGGTCCTGTACTACTACCTCGACCTTCCGGTGAAGGAGTGCGCCGACCTGCTCGACCTCAAGCCCGGAGCCGTGAAGCGGTACCTGTACGAGGCCCGCTCGCGGCTCGCCGAACGGCTCGGGCCTCCCGAGCCTGCCCGGGAGGAGCACTGATGCAGCCTGATGAGCCACAGCTGCGCGACGGTCTGGAGGTGGTGGCGGCGCAAGCCGGGCCGCTCCGCCTCGACGCGACACCTGTCGTACGGCGGGTCCGCCGCCGTCGCCGTCGCCGGGCGCTGGTCGGCGCCACCGCCGGGACCGCGATCGCGGTGCTGGCCGTTACCGCGGTCGTGGGGAGTCTCGGCGGCACCCCCCGACCGGAGCGGGCGGCTGGGGGAGATGCGTCGGTCGATCCGTCGACGGCGGTCACGTCCCCGGTCGCCTCGCCAGTGCCCGACTCCCCGGTTTTCATGTGCGGCCGCCGGCTCGACCTGTCCGACTCGGCAAGCACCCGGTCTGTTCTCAGGATGACGGTGGGCACCGCCAGGTACCGCAGCGAGGACGTCGGGCCCATGCTCGGCGTCACCTTCACCGCCACCGCCGCGACCCAGGTCACCTCCAGTCCGCCGAGTCTGTTCCAGGTGCTGTATCTCCGGGACGGGCTCATCGTCGGCGGCGGCCCGATGTTGAACGATCCGGGGGACATGCAGCCCCAGGGCATCGATGCCGTGGGCTACGCGTTCGAGGTCGGGCCCCGGCGTCCGGCACAGCTCGATCTCGGGGCGCGCGACCGGCTCTGTCCGTCCCTGACCTGGCGCCAGATCTGGTCCGAGCCCGAAGCGTACGAGGTGGTGGTGCTCCAGGGGTCGGTCCAGGGCGGCTCGGGACACCTGTCGATCGGCATCCCGGCCCTGTCCGGCCCGCTGCTGACCGGCCGGGCCCGGTTGTCCCGGTGAGCAGTGCGCGGTGCCGACAGGGCACCGCGCACCAGCCCCGGCCGATCAGCTCACGGCGCGAGGGTCATCCCGAAGTTGGAGAAGATGTACGGCGCCTCGGTCCACCGGAGCATCGTGCCGCCGGCGTAGCTGTTCACGCCGCGGGCCTGGCGGACGTTCCCGCTCAGCAGAGCGAAGACGAGGCCACCACTGTCGCCTGGTTGGGCCGCAGTGGTGCCGTTGACCTGGTGCGCCTCGACCCCGCGGTGGACCACCCCGTTGCTGCCGGTCCAGGTCACGTTCCCGTTGTTGACCCTGAGGCCGCAGACGATCCCCGAAGTGTAGCCGTCCTGGCAGGTCAGGTCGCCGTTGTACGAAAATGCGGAAAGTGTCACGTCGAGGACCTGGTATGGACCGGGGCGCTTGCCGTCCCACTCCCGGCTGGCCGTCGTGCCGGTGCTGCTGGTGTCGATGGCGATGGCGTCGTCGAGGTTGTCCCGCCGCGCCACCGTCCCGATCCTGTTGCGGCCACCGCTCTCCCAGCCGGTGTACACGGTGGCGCCGTCCCCGTAGCAGTGCGCAGCGGTGATCAGGAAGGATCGGCCGTCGGAGTTGCGACGCGCCGGGAGGCCGGAGGTGCAGGTCCAGACGATCGACGAGGGGTCGCTGGTCTGGGTGAGCGCCTCCCCGGAGATCCACTGAGGTGTGTCGCGCAGCCGCGACTTGTCCGACCCGGCCTCAGCCTGTTCGACGGTGACGGGCACCGAGGTGGCCAGCGACTGCAGCCGCGCCGTTCTGGCGGACAAGCCGTGCCGGGCACGCGCCACGTCCATTGCCCGGACTCGCAAGCTGCTGCCGTCGGCCGGAATCGCCACGCTCTCGATCGTCAGGTCCCTCGAGTTCGGGTCGACCATCAGAGCGTCCCGAGCGGCGTTGAGTTCGGCGAGGGTGTGCGCGCCTTGCGCGAAACGGGCCAGCCGCAGGTCGGCCTTCGAGTCCTGCTTTCGCGCCGCGGCGACGAAATCCCCCTGCCGGCTCAGATCGGTCAGGTAGACGGTGACCTTGCCCGCAGAGGCGTCGATTTCCAGACCGGAGTAGAGACTCGACCAGCCGGCCTTCCCGACCTGGTCCGCCGCCTGGGCCACCGCGCGCAGCGGGTCCAGAATGCGGGCCTGCTCCGCCTGCGGCAATGCGGCGATCTGCTCATACGTCAGACCGCTCGGCTCAGCGTGCGCCAACCCGCCGTCGGTCAGCGACACGGCCGTCGCCATCAGCAGCACGGTGGCGAACGTACGGATTCTTGCCATCCTTGCCCTCCTCGTATTGACGAATATCGAGGAAGGTAAGGCGGAGGGTGACGTCTCCGTTGCCCCGGAGTAACCAACTGTCCAGTTGCCGACAGGAGAACCGGGGTCGGCGGGTGTCGTTTCGCGGCTGGGCCGGCCTCAGTCCACGCTGGGGAGCTTGGGGCCGAGGACGTCGTCGGCGTCCACGATGGTGTACGCGTACCCCTGCTCGGCGAGGAAGCGCTGCCGGTGTGCGGCGTACTCGGTGTCGATGGTGTCCCGGGAGACGACGGTGTAGAAGTGCGCCTGCCGGCCGTCGGACTTCGGCCGGAGCACCCGCCCCAACCGCTGCGCCTCCTCCTGACGCGACCCGAACGTGCCGGAGACCTGGATCGCCACCGCCGCCTCGGGCAGGTCGATGGAGAAGTTGCCGACCTTCGAGATGACCAGGGTGCGGACCTCGCCGGAGCGGAATGCGTCAAAAAGCCGCTCCCGCTCCTTGTTGGTGGTGGAGCCCTGCACGATCGGCGCGTCCAGGTATTCGCCGAGCTGGTGCAGTTGGTCGATGTACCCGCCGATCACGAGTACCTGCTCGTCCGGGTGCCGGTCGACGAGGGCCTTCACCACCGGCAGCTTGGTGCGGGCGGTCGCCGCCATCCGGTAGCGCTCCTCGGCCTCCGCGGTCGCGTACGCCATCCGCTCGGCGTCGGTCAGGGTGACCCGTACCTCGGTGCAGTCGGCCGGCGCGATCCAGCCCTGCGACTCGATGTCCTTCCACGGCGCGTCGTACCGCTTGGGGCCGATCAGGCTGAACACGTCGCCCTCGCGGCCGTCCTCGCGGACCAGGGTGGCGGTCAGCCCGAGCCGGCGGCGGGCCTGGAGGTCCGCGGTGAACCGGAAGATCGGCGCGGGCAGCAGGTGGACCTCGTCGTAGATGACCAGGCCCCAGTCGCGGGCCCCGAACAGGTCCAGGTGGGTGAACGCGCCGCCGCGCCGCGAGGTGAGCACCTGGTACGTGGCGATGGTGACCGGGCGGATCTCCTTGCGCTCACCCGAGTACTCGCCGATCTCCTCCTCGGTCAGCGAGGTGCGGGCGATCAGCTCCCGCTTCCACTGCCGGCCGGCGACCGTGTTGGTGACCAGGATCAGCGTGGTCGCCTTCGCCTCGGCCATCGCCGCCGCCCCGACCAGCGTCTTACCGGCGCCGCAGGGCAGCACCACCACGCCGGACCCGCCGGCCCAGAACGCCTCCACGGCCTCCCGCTGGTACGACCGCAGCGTCCACGGCTTGCGGCCGTCCTTGCCGGACTCGGCCAGCTCGATCGGGTGCGCCTCGCCGTCGACGTACCCGGCCAGGTCCTCGGCGGGCCAGCCGAGCTTCAGCAGCGCCTGCTTGAGCCGGCCCCGCTCGGACGGGTGCACCTGGATGGTGTCGTCGTCGACCTTGTTGCCGAGCATGCCGGCGAGCTTCTTGCTCTTGGCGACCTCGACCAGCACCACCCGGTCCAGGGCGCGCAGCACCAGGCCGTGCACGGGGTCGTTGGCGAGCTGGAGCCGGCCGTACCGGTCCATGGTCTCGGCCACGTCGACCAGCAGCGCGTGCGGCACCGGGTAACGGGAGTATTTGATCAGGGCGTCGACCACGCCCTCGGCGTCGTGGCCGGCGGCCCGGGCGTTCCACAGGCCGAGCGGGGTGAGCCGGTAGGTGTGCACGTGCTCCGGCGAGCGTTCCAGCTCGGCGAAGGGCGCGATGGCCATCCGACAGGCCTGCGCGTCGGGATGGTCGACCTCCAGCAGCAGGGTCTTGTCCGACTGCACGATCAGTGGTCCACCGCTCACGCCAGCGTCCTCTCCCTATGCCGGATTCGTCGCCCGCATGCCGGCTGACCTGCCGGAGGCGGACCATCCAGTGTTGCACGCGCGGAGGTGTCCGAAAAATGTCACGCCGGACAGGCAACGGGACGTGGATCTCATACGTCTAGGAAGGAGGACAACTGTCCAGGGGGAGGACCCATGAAGCGTGTCCGATTCGCCGCCCGGGTCGTCACCCTGGCAGCGGTCGTACTGGTCGGCGTCGGTGCGTGCGCGCTCGGTCCGCAGGACGAGGGATCCGGGGCGGCCGCCCCGGATCCCGTCGGCCTGACGGAACAGGTATCGGGGGCGAGCGCAACGCCCACGCCCGACCAGCGGACGGCGACCCCGTCCACGCCGCCGAGCCGGACGGCCACCCCGACGCCCAACCGGTCGACGGCGCCGAAACCGAAGCCGAGCAAGCCCGCCGGCTGCCCCCAGGGCGAGCACCAGCGGGCCGTCGAGACGTACCTGGCCCGGCTGGGCGGGTTCGGCAAGGTGACCGTGGACGGGAAGCAGTCCGCCGCCGACTGCACCGCGATCAAGAAGTTCCAGCGCCGCTACGGGATCAGCCCCGCCGCCGGTCGCGCCGGCACCACCACGTACGACGTGGCGAAGCGGCTGGCCAACACCGACGTGCACCGCTGCCGGACCGGCTCCGGCCTCACCTTCTGCGTCGACCTGACCCACCAGACCGTCTGGGCCATGCGCGGCGGCAAGGTCGTGATGGGTCCGACGGTCACCCGCACCGGCATGGCCGGGTTCGCGACCCCGTCCGGCACCTACCACGTGGGCGGGCGGAACCTGAAGGAGTGGTCCAACCCGTACGAGGTGTGGCTGCCCTACTGGCAGCAGTTCAACGGCGGGATCGGCTTCCACGAGACCACCACCTACCTGCACAACGGGTCGATCGGCTCGCACGGCTGCGTCAATCTGCTGCACCGCGACGCGGTACGCCTCTGGGAGCTGGGTTCGATCGGCACCCGGGTGTCCGTTTTCGGTCGCCGCCCCGGCACCTGAACCCGCCCGGATCAGGGATTTATCCCCTGGTCCGCCTGACCCGTTCGGTGCCACGCTGGAAGTCGGTTCCGGACGGCGCGGGAGGGGCTGCCATGACGGTCGACCAGGACGTGCTCCCCGAGGAGGACCGGGCCGCCGGACACGATGTGTCCACCGCGGCCCTGGTCGGGTACGCGGCCGCCGCCGTCGGCCTGCTCGGCTGGTTCCTGTTCGGACTGCTGGTGCAGCGGCAGGGCTTCGTCGACTCGTTCGGCGAGTCGGCCGGCGCGGGCTTCGCGCTGCTGCTGGCCGTGTCGGTGGTCGGCGCGTTCCGCCACAACGGAGGGTGACCGCTTAGTCCTCCAGCACCGCCGCCGTGATCCGGTGCAGTGCGAAGGTGTGCAGCATCTCCGTGCGCTCGTCCTCGGCGCGCAGGTAGCCCGCCCCGATCGACACCGGCCGGACCAGCCGGGAGGCGGTCGCCCCGTGCGCGTCGACGTAGCCCACCCAGACCAGCGCCTTGTCCCGGACCGCCTGCTGGAGCACCGCGAGGGCGTCGCTGTGGGTGTGTGCCGGCACCGGACCGGTACGCGCCGCGCTGCCGCGGACCACCGCCGGGGCCCGCCGGGCCGCCCGCGCCGCCGCCTCGCCGCGCCGGATCTGCTCCACCACGCCGAGCAGGCGGGGCAGCGGCAGCCGGGGCGCCGCCAGGGGGTCCAGGTTGCGGGCGGCGGCCGGCACCCGGACCGGCGCCCGCCGGGTCTTCGGCCGGGAGAGCACCGCGGAGCCGCTGGCGTCCTCCGGCACCGGTGCATACCCGGCGTCGCGCAGCGCGGTCAGCATCCGCTGCACCTGATACGGGGTGACGAGCACCGTCGGAGCCAGCCGGCGGAACGCCAGCGCCTCCAGCCGCTTGTCGGCCTGCACCTCGGTGAGCAGCGCCTCGTCGTCGCTGCGCACGTACCCGCCGGCCGAGCCGACCCGCAGCCCGCCGTGCTTGCGGGCCACGTCGTCCACCAGGTACGTCAACCCCTGCGGCACCGGCGTGCGGGACCGGCGGCGGAACAGGGTGTGCAGGTCGTCGGCCGAGTAGCCGGCGTCCAGGGCCCGCCGGACGCTGGCCGGGGTGACCCGATGCACGCTCGCCCCGCCGGCCGACTCGTGCTCGGCCACCACGTCCAGTTCGGCGGCGAGCGCCGGGTCGGGCGGCCCGGGCACCACCACGGTCAGGTCGGCCTGCACAAGGAAGTGGTCGACCGGGGCGGGCAGCAGCGCGTCCAGTGCCCGTGCGGCGGTGGACGGCTCGCCCGACTCGGCCTCGGCGCGCAGCCCCAGCGGGTCGTCCGGCCGCTCGTCGGCCTCGGTCAGCTCGCCGAGCAGCAGCCGCCCGTACGAGGTGAGCGCGCCGAGCCCGGTCACCCCGAGCTGGGCCGCCTCGGCCAGCACCTCCCGGTGCGCGGCCTCCCGCCCCCGGGCCCGCCGGGGCGCCCGCCAGTCCAGCAGCTCCAGCACCTCGTCGGTGGTCGGGGCGGTCGCCGGCGGCAGGTCGGCCAGCACGGCGAGCACCGAGCGCCGGGCCCCGGGCGCGCCGGCCCGTTCCGCCTCGGCGGAGAGCACCGTGATCGGCCGGTCCCGGTCGTCGCGCTGCCCGACCAGGCCCGCCTGGCGGGTCATGGTCAGCCAGGCCCGGGCCAGCTGCTCCCAGCGCTGAGCGAGCGAGGCGGCCCGCCACACCTCGTACCCGCCGGTGGGCAGGATCTGCTGGTCACCGCCGGCGCGGGTGGTGACGGCGCCGGTCAGCTCCAGCTCGCCGACCAGCCCGGCCGCGTACGCCACCTCGAAGAGCAGGGCGGTGGTGGCGTCCTCCAGCCCGAGGCCCCGGGCCAGCCGACGCAGGTCCCGCACGCCGACGCCGCCGGAGCGCAGCACCGGGGCCGGCTCGGCGGCCAGGCTCTCCAGCAGCGCCTCGGTGTGCCGGACCACCTCCATGGTCTGCCCGGCCCCGGCGGAGTCCGCGGACTTCGCCTCGCGGGCCGGGCTCGTCACCTCCGGCGGGCTGGTGCGCAGCGGGCCCAGCGGACCGCTGTCCCGGCGCAGCAGCAGCGCCACCTCGCGGGGGAGTTCGACGGTGCCCGCGGCGCCCTTGCCGCCGGACACCCGGACGAGCAGCCGGTGCTCGACCAGCCAGCGGATCGGGGAGCCGGTGGGTGCCCCGCCGTTGACCAGGTCCGGCGGGAGGACGTCCTCGGCGCCGGTGGCGGGGGCCTCCAGCGCGCCCGGGGCCACGGTGCCGACCGGCGGGCCGGCGGCGAGCCGGTCCAGGATCGCCCGGGCGGAGGGCGGCGCGGCCAGCAGCGTCCGCCGCAGCTTCGCCGGGTCCGCGCAGAGGGCCGCCGTCCGCGGGTCCAGGTCCGCCGCCGGCCGGCCCAGGCCCGCCGGGTACGGGGCCACCTCGTCGACGCCGCCCACCACGCGTAGGTCGTGCTCCGGGCCGTACAGCAGGAAGAGCGCGCGGAGCCGGTCCAACCTGCTGCGGACGGCGGTGGGCGCGGGCGGGTGCGGGCCGGCGGTGGCCATCGCCAGGATGGCGTCGGTGGAGGTGCCGCCGCCCTCCGGGTCCCGGGTGAGCCGGGCGGCGTCCAGGATCTGGAGGGTGAACTGGTCCAGCCCGTCGAGCGCCCGGGCCACGGAGACCCGCGACTGGGCGCGGATGGCGAGGGCGGAGATGTCGGCCGGCACCGGTACGACGAGGTCCGGCCGCAGCTGGAGGAGGGCGGCGAGGGACTCGTCGGGAAGGGTCCGCAGGTGGTCGGCGAGTGAGGTGGTCATCGTCTTTCCACGCTAGCCCGGCGGAGGGCTGTCGCGCCCCTCGGACGTCCGCCTCGGTCCGGCTTGGGCGGGTACGTTCTCCGCATGCCCCCACTGATGGTCGGCTTCGACCTCGACATGACCCTGGTCGACTCGCGCCCCGGCATCGCCGCCGCCTACCGGGCCCTGACCGCGATGACCGGTGTGCACGTGGACGCCGAGCTGGCGGTCTCCCGGCTCGGGCCGCCGTTGCGCACCGAGATCGCGCACTGGTTCCCGCCGGAGCGGGTGGAGGAGGCGGTCGTCGCGTACCGCGAGCTCTACCCGGCGTACGCGATCACTCCGACGCTGCCGATGCCCGGCGCGCCGGACGCGATCGACGCGGTGCACGCCCGCGGCGGCCGGGTCATGGTGGTGACCTCCAAGATCGGCCGGCTGGCCAAGCTGCACCTGGACCACCTCGGGTTGGCCGTCGACGAGCTGGCCGGCGACCTCTTCGCCGAGCAGAAGGCGACCGCGCTGCGGGAGCACGGCGCCACCCTCTACGTGGGCGACCACGTGGCCGACATGACCGCGGCGAAAACGGCGGGAATCGCGGGTGTGGGAGTGGCGACCGGACCCTGTTCCCGGGACGAACTGCGGGTGGCCGGTGCCCATCTGGTGCTGGACGATCTCACCGAATTCCCGGGGGCGCTGGACCGGATCATCCAGCTAGCCTTGAAGGGGTAGTTGTCTCGAGCGAAGCAGGGGTTTCAGGTGCCGACGGGTCGAGTGAAGTGGTATGACGCGGCCAAGGGATACGGGTTCGTCACCAGTGACGAGGGTGGCGACGTGTTCCTGCCGAAGGGCGCGCTACCGGCGGGTGTCACCGACCTGAAGGGCGGCCAGCGGGTCGATTTCAGCGTGGTCGACAGCCGCCGGGGCGCCCAGGCGATGGGGGTCAAGCTGCTGGAGGCGCCGCCGTCCGTGGCGGAGCTGCGCCGGCGGCCGGCCGAGGAGCTGCACGGCCTGGTCGAGGACATGATCAAGGTGCTGGAGGCGAAGGTCCAGCCGGACCTGCGCCGGGGTCGCTTCCCGGACCGGAAGACCGCGCAGAAGATCGCTCAGCTGGTCCACGCGGTGGCGCGCGAGCTGGAGGTCTGAGGGACGAGCCCGGCGTCGGCGGCCCGGCCCAGCAGCGCCTCGACGGCGGCGAAGCCGGCCTCTCCCAGGTCGGCGGTGAACTCGTTGACGTAGAGGCCGATGTGCTGGTCCACCACGTCGGGCTCCATCTCCTGCGCGTGGGAGAGGACGTACTCGCGGCTGGCCTCCGGGTCGGCCCAGGCCTGGCGTACCGACTCGCGGATCCAGGCGGCGGCCTCGACCGGGTCGACCGCGCCCTTGCGGGCGAGGATCGCGCCGAGCGGGATCGGCAGGCCGGTGTCGCCCTCCCACCACTCGCCGAGGTCGACCAGGGCGGTCAGCCCGTGCCGCGGGTAGGTGAAGCGCGCCTCGTGGATCACCAGCCCGGCGTCGTACCGGCCGGCGGCGACGCCCGGCATGATCTCGTGGAACGGCACCACCTCGATCCGCGCCGGCGGCCGCTCGGCCGACCAGAGCCGGAAGAGCAGGTACGCCGTGGTCCGCTCGCCCGGCACCGCCACGGTCGCGCCCGACAGGTCGGTCCGGTCCCCCCGGGTCAGCACCAGCGGCCCGCATCCCCGGCCCAGGGCACCGCCACAGGGCAGCAGGTGGTAGTCGTCGAGCAGCCAGGGCAGCGCCGCGTAGCTCACCTTCACCAGGTCGAACGCCCCGCGCTCGGCGGCGGTGTTGGTGACGTCCACGTCGGCGTAGGTCACCTCCACCGGCGGGGCACCCGGCACCCGGCCGTGCACCAGGGCGTCGAAGACGAAGGTGTCGTTGGGGCAGGGGGAGATCGCCAGGGAGAGCGCCACGCCCCCACCGTAACGCCGCCCTCCCGACCACCCGCACCCCGTCCCCGCCCACCCGCCGCTGTGCCGCCACCGGGCCCCCCGCCGGACCTGCCGCTGTGCCGCCAGCGGGGCCCCCTGCCGGCCCTGCCGCTGTGCCGCCGCCGGCCCCCTGCCGGCCCCACCGTTGCGCGGTGCTCGCTGGACCGCCAAGGCTCGCGCTGTTCGCCGGGCCAGGCAGGCCTCGCGGCTGCGGCCGAGGGATCGCTCCCGACCTCCTTTCGAGCTGATGTCGCGAACGACTCAACGGCGGGATCCGGAGCGACTGGGCGCCCGGGCCCGTCGGCGCGAACCCCAGCTTGCGGGCCGTGTGGGCCGCGAATCGAGGCCGGCCGCCGGCATTCCGACAGCACCGGCGATATCACCAACGACTCAGCTCCAAAGCGTCTCGCTATCCACATGCCGTCCGGCCGGGGAGCGGATGTCCACAGGGTTATCCACAGGCTGATGGTCCCTGTTGAAACGGTGGCGGTGGGGCCGGGAACATTCCGGCTGTGGCTGAGCCGACCCCTTCGACGGATCACCGGGAAGACCTGGGCGACGTGCTCCGCCGGCTGCGGCGGCGAGCCGACCTCAACCAGCGGGAGCTCGCCGCCCGAGCAGGCGTGCCGCAGGCCGCCGTCGCGCGGATCGAGTCCGGCCGGGCCACCGATCCGCGCTACCGGACGGTGGAGCGGCTGATCCGGGCGGCGGGCGGGGAGCTGCGGTTCGGCGCCGAGGCGGCCGACGAACCAGGTCACCTGCCGGCACCCGTGCCGCATGACGGGTTCCGGGACCAGGCCGGGCGTCGCTATCCGGCGCACCTCGACGTGTGGGAGGTCCGCGAGCCGAAGGACTGGCCCGGCGCGTGGTGGGCGGAGTGGTACAACCTGCCGCCGGAGCGGTGGCCGCTGCCGTTGCCGCCGGCCACGTACGAGCTGAACCGGGAGTACCGAAACCGGCGGCGTCGCTCGGAGTGGGTGCGCGGCGCGGTGGCGGTGCGGCGGGTGACCGGCCCGGCGCTGCCATTGACGTCCTGGCGGTTCGTGGCGGAACTGCCGGGCGGGGAGCTGGTGGGCGAGCTCCGGGCGCACGAGCGGAGTCCCCACCTCCACTGGGGCGGCGAGGAGCACCCGGGGGAGCGGGAGGTCGTGGTCGACGGGGTGCTGGTCGCCGCCGACCACCGCCGGCCGGGCATCGGCCGCCGCCTGGTCCAGGCCCTCGTCGGCGAGTTCACCCGCGCCGGCATCCGGGTCGCCCGGGCGCTGGCCGACGAGCCGGGCGTCAGCTTCCTGCTCGCCTGCGGTTTCCGGCTGGAGGCGGGCCGACCCGCCGCCCTTCGGCTGGACCGGCCGGCCGGCGCAGGGCGGCCGGTCAGCGCAGGGCGGCCGCTGCCGCGGTGAGCGCGGCGAACGCGTCCCGCATCCGCCAGGCGCCCCGGTCCCGGGGCCCGATCGGGTTGGACACCGTCCGCAGCTCGGCGAAGGGCAGGCCGGCCTGTGCGGCGGCGACGCCGACGCCGTACCCCTCCATGGCCTCGGCCACCGCGTCGGGGTGGCGGGCGGCGAGGGCCGCGGTGCTCGCGGCGGTGCCGGTCACCGTGCTGATCGTGAGCACCGCGCCGGCCACCGCCTCCGGCAGCGCCGCACGCAGGTCGCCCAGGAGTTGCGAGTCGACGGTCACGACGCTTCCCACGCCCAGCAGCTCCGCCGGCATGCCCAGCTCCTCGATCGGCAGGAAGCCCGCCGGCGACTCGGCGCCCAGGTCCGCGGCCACGCTGCGGGTCGCCAGCACCGTGCCGCCGACCGCCACCCGACCGACGAAGCCGCCGGCGATGCCCGCGCTGACCACCGCCCGGTACGGCCGCCCGGCCGCCTCGGCCAGCGCCAGCAGGCGGGCGGTGGCGGCCCCGGCGACGGCGGGGCCCACCCCGACCGGGGCGACGGTCACCGTCGGGTCGGTGAGACCCGCCCGGACCGCCTCCGCCTCGGCGGGTACGGCGGTCACCACCAGCAGTCCGGTCACGCGAGCGGTCCCCGGGGTTCCCGCCGGTTCTCCTCCTCGGCCCCGCCCGGGCCGCCGACGGCCGAGGAGGGGCGGTAGATGTGGAACCCGGGTGGCGTCAGCCCGTCGCCGTCGACCCGGGTGGGGGTGCCGTTCCGCGAGGGGGCCGGCGAGGTGGGCGCGGCATCGCCGAACTCGTCCACCAGCTCCTCGTCGCCGAGCGGCCGCCCCAGCAGGTGCTCGCTGCGCAACCGGGTGGCCACCAGCACGCCGCGCGCGGCCACCAGCGACGCCACGCCGGCGACCACCGCGACCCCGAGCCGGCCGGTGAAGGGGACGAGCCCGAGCCCGCCGCCGGCCACGAAGGCGAGCACCAGCGCCGTCTCCGAGTGGGCGAACGAGCTGGCCCGCAGCCGCTCCGGGATCCGCTCCTGGATCGACGCGTCGACCGCGAGCTTGGAGATCCCGCTGATCAGCGAGGTGACCAGACAGAGCAGCGCCACCATCGGCAGGGAGAACTTCAACGCGGCCAGCACCGCCACCCCGGCCACGATGATCATTCCGCTGGACTGGATCGCGGTCGGCCGGTGGATCCGCAGCCGGGTGCCGATCGCGGTGGCCAGGAAGGTGCCCACCGCCAGGGCGCCGCCGACCAGCCCCAGCGCGGCCTGGGCCCCCAAGGTCCGGCCGAAGAAGTCGGTGGTCAGGTCGCCGGCCTTGATCGCGAAGGCCAGGAAGAGCAGCAGGAAGCCGTACAACCCGCGCAGCGCCGCCGCGCCGATCAGCGTGGCGATCACCAGGCGACCGGCGGGACGCCCCCGGCCCAGCGGCCGTTCGCCTTCCCTGCGGCGCAGCGCCCGCAGCGGGCGCGGCACCCGCTCCGGCGGCTCGGAGTCCGCCTTCGGCGGCAGGCGCAGCGCGATCACCATGCCGATCAGGAAGATCAACGAGGCGACCCGGAGCGGCCACTGCGGCCCGAACCAGAACGCGGCCAGCCCGAGCGGGGCGACCAGCCCGCCGGCCACCGTGCCGTAGACGCTGGCGCGGGCGCCGACCTGGGACAGCCCGAGCCCCTCCGGCAGCAGCCGGGGCACCGCCGCCGAGCGGGCCACCCCGTACGCCCGGGAGAGCGCGAGCACGCCGAACGCCGCCGGGTAGAGCCCGAAACCGCCGATGTAGTCGGAGATCAGCCAGGCCAGGAAGGCGCGGCCCAGCATGGTGGTGGCCAGCGCGTACCGGCGGCCGTGCCGGAAGTGGTCCAGCAGCGGACCCACCACCGGGGCGAGCATGGCGAACGGCACCATGGTCACCAGCAGGTAGAGCGCCACCTTGTTCCGGGCCTCGCCCAACGGCACGTCGAAGAAGATCGTCCCGGCCAGGCCGATGGCGATCAGGGTGTCCCCGGCGCAGGAGAGGGCGTGCAGGTCGAACATGCGGACCATGCCGAGCTCGTTGCCGGCGCTGCGGGCCCGGGCCGTTCCGGCCCGTCGGGTCATCCACCGACCGCCTCGCAGCGAGCCGCGGACCAGCAGGCGGGTGGCGCGGATGCCCGTGCCGACGGTCCGCCCGAGGACGGACCGTCCCGAGCGGGAGGACGGCGGCATGTCCCCCATCCTCGCCCATTTGATCCACGCGTGCCCCAGCAGCCGGGGATAACTACTCCGGGGAGTCCCTGTCAGCCGACCCTGGGCATGGGGAACAATGGTCGGGTGACCAGGCCTGCCTCCGCCCGCGCTCCCCGGCTCGACCAGGTCTGCGCCGCCGCCGTCGAGGTGGCCCGCGCGGCCATCACCGAGGTCGAGCCCGACTGCGTCGGCGAGCACCTCCAGGCCGTCGCCGAGGGGGACCGGCTCGTCACCCACTACTTCGAGTGCCGCCTCGGTGGTTACCGCGGCTGGCGCTGGGCCGTCACGGTGACCCGGGTGCCGCGCAGCCGCCACGTCACGATCTGCGAGACGGTCCTGCTGCCCGGCCCCGACGCGCTGCTCGCCCCCGGCTGGGTGCCCTGGCAGGAGCGGCTCAAGCCGGGCGACCTGGGGCCGGGCGACCTGCTGCCCACCCCGCCGGACGACGAGCGCCTCGCCCCGGGCTACCTGCTCTCCGACGACCCGGCGGTCGAGGAGACCGCGTGGGAGCTCGGCCTGGGCCGGCCCCGGGTGCTGTCCCGGGAGGGCCGCTCGGACGCCGCCCAGCGCTGGTACGACGGCGACCACGGCCCCTCGGCGGCGATCTCGGTGGCCGCGCCGGCCGCCGCCCGCTGCGGCACCTGCGGCTTCTACCTGCCGCTCGCCGGGTCGATGCGGCAGGCCTTCGGCGCCTGCGGCAACTTCTACGCGCCGGACGACGGCCGGGTGGTGAGCGCCGACCACGGCTGCGGCGCGCACTCGGAGACGCTGGTCGAGGCGGCCGAGACCCCGGTCGACGAGCTGCCCACGGTCTACGACGACAGCGCGGTCGAGGCGGTGTCGGTGAGCCGGTCCCCGGGCTCGGTGGAGGCGGCCGAGCCGGCGGAGCCGTACGGCCACTCCTGACGGTCGCGCCCGCAGGGGCGGCGGTCAGCTCTGCCGGGCGGCGGCCTGCCGGCGGCGGCGCCGGTTGGCGTCGTGCCGCATCATCACCGCGAGACCGGGAAAGCCCCACAGGAATCCGGCCAGGCAGGTCCAGAGCCAGTTCTGGTGCCCGTGCTCGGTGAGCCAACCGCGGAAGAAGATCAGCAGCACCAGCCCGACCGCCGCCCAGATGATCAGCCCGGCGACGGCGAACGGCACCATCGGCGGGTCGAGCGGCTCGGGCCGCGGCGGTTGCTCCTGGGGCACCGGCACAGCGTACGCGATCGTCCTTCCCTGCCCGCCGGTGATCTGGGACGATGCGCGCGACAGCCGGTCGATGACCCTGCGAGGACCCGATGGCCATTGCGCCGCCGCCGGACCACGGCATCCCACCTGATCCCGCCCATCCACGCAACGCCTTCGACCGTTGGTTCGAGATCTCCGCCCGCGGCTCCTCGCCGAGCCGGGAGGTACGCGGTGGCCTGGCCACCTTCTTCACGATGGCGTACATCGTGGTGCTGAACCCGCTGATCCTGGGCAGCGCAGTCGACGGCGACGGCCGCAAGCTCGCGATCCCGGCGCTCGCCGCCGCCACCGCGCTGGTGGCCGGCCTGATGACCATCCTGATGGGAGTGGCGGCCCGGTTCCCGCTGGCGCTGGCCGCCGGGCTGGGCGTGAACGCGCTGGTCGCGTTCGAGATCGCGCCGGAGATGACCTGGGCCGACGCGATGGGCCTGGTGGTGATCGAGGGGGTGGTGATCGGCATCCTGGTGCTCACCGGGCTGCGTACCGCGGTGTTCCGTTCGGTGCCCACCCAGTTGAAGACCGCGATCGGCGTCGGCATCGGCCTCTTCCTCACCCTCATCGGCCTGGTCGACGCCGGCTTCGTCCGGCGGGTGCCGGACATCGCGAAGACCACCGTCCCGGTCGGCCTGGGCATCAACGGCAAGATCGTCAGCTGGCCGATGCTGGTGTTCGTGGTGGGCCTCCTGCTCACCGTGGTGCTGGTGGTACGCCGGGTCCGCGGCGCGATCCTGATCGGCATCCTCACCTCGACCGTGCTGGCGATCATCGTGGAGGCGATCGGGCACATCGGGCCGTCGTTCGTGAACGGCCAGCCGAACCCGAAGGGCTGGGCGCTGAACGTGCCCCGGCTGCCGGAGAAGATCGTCGACATCCCGGACCTGTCCCTGCTCGGCCATTTCAACGTGCTGGACTCGTGGAGCCGGGTGGGCTGGCTGGTCCCGCTGATGTTCGTCTTCACCCTGCTGATCACGGACTTCTTCGACACCATGGGCACGATGGTCGCGATCGGCCAGGAGGGGGACCTGCTCGACGAGCGGGGCACCCCGCCGCGGGCCAAGGAGATCCTGCTGGTCGACTCGATCGCCGCGGCGGCGGGTGGCGCGGCGAGCGTCTCCAGCAACACGTCGTACATCGAGAGCGCGGCCGGGGTCGCGGAGGGCGCCCGGACCGGGGTGGCCAACCTGGTCACCGGCGGCCTGTTCCTGCTGGCCATGTTCCTGGCGCCGCTGTCGGAGGTCGTGCCGTTCGAGGCCGCGTCGACGGCGCTGGTGGTGGTCGGCTTCCTGATGATGAGCGCGGTACGCACCATCGACTGGACCGACTACGAGATCGCCATCCCGGCGTTCCTCACCATCGTGCTGATGCCGTTCACCTATTCGATCTCGAACGGCATCGGCGCCGGCGTCATCAGCTACGTGCTGGTGAAGCTGGCGAAGGGGAAGGCCCGGGAGATCCACCCCCTGCTGTACGGGGTGGCGGCGCTGTTCATCCTGTACTTCCTGCGCGGGCCGATCGAGTCCGTGGTGCGCTGACGCAGGGCAGAAGATCTTGTGGTGAGCCTGGTCATATCGCATGTCGTTAGCCAGGCTCATTAGTTAAGCTAACTACTGTGACGGAGCGGACGGTGACGGCGAAACGCGTGCCACCGGCGCAGCTGGCCCCTCAGCTGCGTGATGCGATCACCCGACTCAACCGGCGGGTCCGACAGGCCCGCCCGGTCGGCGACCTGACGGGCAGCCAGCTCTCGGCGCTCACCAGCCTGAATCTGGCGGGCGCTCTGACGCCCCGGGAGCTGTCCGACGTCGAGCGGGTGCAGCCACCGACGATGACCAAGATCGTCGCGAAGCTGGAGGAGCGCGGCCTCGTGCAGCGCACCCCCCACCCGACCGACAGACGGCAGGTCATCCTGGCGGCGACCGAGGGAGGCCGGGCCGTGCTCGACCAGTTCGAGCGGGCCCGCAACTCGTGGCTGGCCGACCGGCTGGCCGCGCTCAGCGAGGAGGAACGCGACACGCTACGGCGCGCCGCGGACATCCTGCAGGAGATCGCTCGCGCCTGAGCGGTGACCCCGCGTCGTGCGGTCCGCCCCGTCCGCTGTGGATGAGGCGTACCTGACGCGAGGAGGCGCACCAAGAGTGCAGGCCAAGCTGAGCACGATGTTCCAGTCCCTACGAGTCCGTAACTACCGACTCTTCGCCACCGGACAGCTGATCAAGTTGATCGGCGTCTGGATGATGTTCATCGCCCAGGACTGGCTCGTCCTCGAGCTCAGCGACAACTCCGCCACCGCGCTCGGCGTGGTCACCGCCCTGCAGTTCACCCCCGTCCTGCTGCTGACCCTGCTCTCCGGCCGCCTCGCCGACCGGTACGACAAGCGGCTGCTGCTCTTCATCGCCAACGCGTTCTGGACCGTGCTGGCGCTCGCCATGAGCGTGCTGGTGGTCACCGGGGTGGTCCAGCTCTGGCACGTCTTCGCGTTCGCCGCCCTGCTCGGCGTCGCCAACGCGGTGGAGACCCCGGTTCGGCAGGCGTTCGTGTCCGAGCTGGTGGGCGTACCGCTGCTGCCGAACGCGCTCTCGCTCAACGCGGCCACCTTCAACTCGGCCCGGATCATCGGTCCGGCCGTCGCCGGCCTGGCCATCGCCGCCTTCGACGTCGGCCCGGTCTTCATGATCACCGCGCTCAGCTCGATCGCTCCGCTGGTCAACGTGGTGCGGATGCGCACGGCCGAGCTGCACCGGCCGGAGCTCCCGCCGGTCGGCGAACGGGCTCAGGCGAAGGTGGTCGACGGGCTGCGCTACGTCGGGCGTCGGTCCGACATCCTGCTGCCGATGGCGCTGATGTCGGTGATGGGGATGAGCCTGTTCAACTTCCAGCTCACCCTCGCCGCGCTGGCCAAGACCGTGTTCCACACCGGCGCGGCCTCGTTCGGCCTGTTCACCACCACGCTCGCGGTCGGCGCGCTGACCGGCGCCCTGTCCGGCACCGGGCGGCGCAGCCGCCCCACGGTGTGGCTGGTGCTCGGCGCGGCGGTCGGCTGCGCCAGCTTCGGCACCCTGGTCGGGCTCGCCCCGACGTACTGGATGGTGGTGGCGCTGCTGCTGCCGACCGGGTTCTTCATGGTCTTCTTCGCCCAGGCCGCCAACCAGCGGGTCCAGCTCGGCGTCGACGCCGCCTTCCGCGGCCGGGTCATGGCGCTGTGGGTGCTGGTCTTCCTCGGCACCAACCCGGTGGGCGCGCCGATCATCGGCTGGGTGGCCGAGACCTACGGCGCCGGAGCGAGCATCTGGATCGGCGGGCTGATCTCGCTGGTCGCCGCGCTCCTCGCCCTCACCTGGCAGCTGCGCCACTCCGGCGCCCGGCTGCGGATGCGGGTGCTGCCGATGCCCCGCTTCTACGTGGTGTCGCCCGGCGCCGAGTGACCCGTCGACCGTCCGGTAGGACCGGTTCCCGCTCCGGGGACCGGTCCTTTCTCATTCATCGCGTTCGGATGTCGGCAAACAGGTGGCGGGCGACCACCACGCGGCTTAGCGTCGATATGTGGGAGTAGGGCGGGGACTGCTGCTGGCGATGGCGATCGTCGCCGTCTGCTGCCTGCCCGCCCTCTTCGCGCTGATCTTCTGCGCCGACGAGATCCTCGACCGGGTGGCCTGCTGGTGGGCCGAGTGGCGGGAGCAGCGCCGGGAAGGGCGCACCATCGCCCGGCTGGACCGCGCCGTCGAGGCGGACGCACTCACCCGGGACATCGACCTCACCGAGTTCGATCGGGACGGCCGGCGGCCGCTGGAACAGATCGCCGTCGACCTGCGCCGGCTCGGCGGCCACCGGCTCGCCGTCGCGGACCGCTCGGTGGTGTGGCACGGCGCGGTCATCGACGCGTACGACGAGCGGCTGCGCGCCGCCTGCCGGGCGCTGGACCTCCCCGAGCACCTGGCCGAGCTGGACGGCGTCGACCGGGAGATCGAACGGGTCCGGGTGGAGGGGCTGCTGCACGCCGCCGGGCTCACCCTGCCCGCCGCCCGCGCCGGCCACCACCAGCGGCACCGCTGACCGGGGCACCGTGCGGCTCTTCGTCGCGATCTACCCGCCCCGGCCGGCGGTCGACGACCTGACCGCCGAGGTCACCCGGCTGCGGGTCGGCGTCGCCTCCGCCGCCGGCACCAACGTCCGGCTGGCCGACCCGGCCAAGGCCCACCTCACCCTGGCCTTCCTCGGCGACGTCGAGGAGAACCGGCTGGTGGAGGTGGTGAGCGCGCTCGGCCTGGCCGCCGAGACGTTCCGGGACGGCCGGGACAGCTCGCTCCGGCTCCGCCTCGGCGGCGGCGGCAGCTTCGGGCGCGGCCGGTTCACCGTGCTCTGGGTGGACGTCCGGGGCGACCTGGACGGGCTGGCCACGCTGGCCCGGCTGATCCGTTTCCGGCTCCGCCGGGCCGACCTGCCCCACGACGACAAACCGTTCCGGGCCCACCTGACCATCGCCCGCCCCGGCGACCGGATCGAGCGCACCGAAATCCTGGCCGACCGGGAGGCCCTGCACGCCTACGACGGCCCCGAGTGGCCGGCCGAGGAGCTGGTCCTGGTCCGCAGCCGCCCCGGCCCCAACCCCACCTACGCCCGCCTGGCGGCCTGGCCCCTCTGACCCAGTTACCAGGCCCAGGCTTCGGGGCCGGGACCGCCGTTGCCGACGGGTGGGAAGAGCTCGTCCAGGCGGGTGAGGGCGGTGTCGTCCAGCTTCACGTCCAAGGCCCCGAGATTGCGGTCGAGCTGGTCCATGGTGCGCGGACCGACGATCGGGGCGGTCACGCCCGGCCGGGAGAGCAGCCAGGCCAGCGCCACGTCGGCCGGGTCATGGCCGAGGTCCGCGCAGAGCTTCTCGTACGCCTCCACGGTCGGCCGGTGCGCGGCGAGCGCGTCGGCCGCCCGGCCGGTGGTGCCCCGCGCGGCGCCGCCCTCGGCCATCTTGCGGATGACCCCGGAGAGCAGCCCGCCGTGCAGCGGCGACCAGGGGATGATGCCCAGCCCGTAGTGCTGCGCGGCCGGGATCACCTCTAGCTCGACGTACCGGGTCATCAGGTTGTAGATGCACTGCTCGGAGACGAGGCCGAGGAAGTTGCGCCGGCCCGCGGCCGCCTGCGCCTGGGCGATGTGCCAACCGGCGAAGTTGGACGATCCGACGTAGATGACCTTGCCCTGGGCGACCAGGGTCTCCATGGCCTGCCAGATCTCCTCCCACGGCGTGGTCCGGGAGATGTGGTGCATCTGGTACAGGTCGATGGTGTCGGTCTGCAGCCGGCGCAGCGACTCCTCGCAGGCCCGGATGATGTGCCGGGCACTCAGGCCCTGTTCGTTGGGCCACTCGCCCATCTTGCCGTACACCTTGGTGGCCAGGACGACCCTGTCGCGGCGCCCGCCGCCCTGGGCGAACCAGCGGCCGACGATCTGCTCGGTGACGCCCTCGCCGAGCTTCCAGCCGTACACATTGGCGGTGTCGAAGAAGTTGATCCCGTGTTCCAGCGCCCGGTCCATGATGGCGAAGCTGTCCGGCTCGTCCGTCTGCGGCCCGAAGTTCATGGTGCCGAGGCAGAGCCGGCTCACCGAGAGACCGGTGCGTCCCAGGTTCGTGTATTCCATGGGTCCACCCTGGCACGCGGGCACTTCGAGTGCCTCATCCCTACCAGGGTGGACCGTGGCTCAGGAGGACTCGCGGGCCGCCGGGCCGCTGCCGAAGAGGACGTCGTCCCAGCTCGGCAGCCGCTTGCGCGGCTTGCCGCCGGCCTCGCCCGACTCGCCGCCGGCGGCCGCCGCGGCGCCGGTGCGACGCGGTCGGAGCACGGCCAGCGACGGTACGGCCGGGATCTCCTTCGGCGCGTCCGAGTCGTCGTCGAACGCCGAACCCTGGCCGCCGCCGAGCAGTGCCGCCGCGCCACCGGAGACGGCCCGCTGCCGGGGCGCGTCGGGGCCGGCGAGCGCGGCCGGGGACCGGGTCTCGAGGCCCCGCCCGGACGCGCCGCCGAGCGGCCGGTCGAGCGAGGCGAGCAGGGCGTCCCGGCCGGCGCGGATCGGATCCCGCCCCGGACGCGCGTGCTCGGCGGGCGCCGGCAGGCCGTGCCCGCCCCGGCTCGGCTCGCCGCGCGACGGGCCGGGCAGCGCGTGGCCGCCCCGCTCCGGCGCCGGCTCCTGGCCGAGGATCGGCGTGGGCCGCTCGGCGCACAGGTATTGCGCCATGTCGTCGTGCGGGGCGACGTGCTGCCGGGTCTTGTCGAGGTCCCAGACCGCCTGCGCGGTGGCCTTGCCCGACGGCCAGGTGGCGATGATCCGCCAGGCGCCGTCGTCCCGCCGGTAGGCGTCCCAGGAGATCTTCTCGGTGTCGATCCCGTGCTGGGCCAGCCGGCCGTTGACCACCTCGGCCAGCGGGGTCGGCTTCTCCGCGCCCTTGAGTCGGGTCCGCCGGGCGTGCTGGGCGAGCATGGCCCGCTCCTGGAGCACCGGTCCCGCGTAGCGCAGGACGCGGTCGACCGGAACGCCGGCGATCCGGGCCACGTCCTCGGCGGACTCGCCGGAGCGGATCCGGGCCTGGATGTCCCGGGGGGACAGCGACGGCGTCGGGTCGGCGGCGGCCGGCACCACCGCGTGCGGCGTCGTGCCGGGCTCGGCGTGCAGCGCCGTGGCGACGCGTTCGTCGAGGGGCAGGGCAAGTAGACGCCCGACCTCGTCGGTGAGCACCAGAGCCTGACCGTCCTCGGAGAGGGCGACGAAGCGTACTGGGCGCATGGGCTTGCCTCCGTCCCGCTTCGCTGGCCGTCACGCCACGAGCCGGCCACCCGGGCGTCTCGGACCACCGTACGCTCATCTACCCGAAGGTGGGGGATGCGACACCCGGCATGTCGGGACTGAGCTGCGGCGATGATCACGGTGGGTGGTCGCCGGAGCCCCGACGACCACCCACCGTCACGGGTTGATCAGAGTCGCTCGATCACGTAGTCGATGGACGCGGTGAGCGCCTCCACATCGGCCGGCTCGATCGCCGGGAAGAGGGCGACGCGCAGCTGGTTGCGGCCCAGCTTCCGGTAGGGCTCAGTGTCCACGATGCCGTTGGCGCGCAGCGCCTTGGCGATCGCCGAGGCGTCCACCCCGTCGGCGAAGTCGATCGTGGCGACCACGTTGGACCGCAGCGCCGGGTCGGCCACGAACGGCGTGCCGACCGACGAACGCTCGGCCCAGCCGTACACGATGCCGGCGCTCTCGGCGGTGCGCTTGGCCGCCCAGGCCAGGCCGCCCTGCGAGTTCATCCAGTCGGTCTGCTCGGCGGCCAGGAAGATGGTGGCCAGCGCCGGGGTGTTGTAGGTCTGCTCCAGCCGCGAGTTGTCGATCGCGGTGACCAGGTCGAGGAAGGCCGGGATGTAACGGCCCGACTCCTTGATCTCGGTGGCCCGGGCGATCGCGGCCGGCGACATCAGGGCCAGCCAGAGGCCACCGTCGGAGCCGAAGCACTTCTGCGGGGCGAAGTAGTAGACGTCGGTCTCGCCGACGTTGACCTCCAGGCCGCCGGCGCCGGAGGTGGCGTCGACCAGCAGCAGCGAGCTCTCGTCGGCGCCGGCCACCCGGTTGATCGGCACGGCCACGCCGGTGGAGGTCTCGTTGTGCGGGGTGGCGTAGACGTCCACGCCCGCCTCGGCGACCAGGGTCGGCGCGCTGCCCGGCTCGGACTTGCGGACGGTCGGCTCGCCCAGGAACGGGGCGTCCTTGACCGACTTGGCGAACTTCGCGCCGAACTCGCCGAAGCTGGCGAACTGGGCCCGGTCGCGGACCAGGCCGAAGGCGGCGACCTCCCAGAAGGCGGTGGTGCCGCCGTTGCCGAGGACCACCTCGTAGCCCTCGGGCAGGGAGAAGAACTCGGCGATGCCCCGGCGCAGCCGGGCCACCTGGTCGCGGACCGTCTGCTGCCGGTGGGAGGTGCCCAGGTAGCTGGTGGCGACGTCGGCGAGCGCGGAGACGGCCGCCGGACGGACCTTGGACGGCCCGCAGCCGAAACGCCCGTCGGCGGGCTTGATGTCGTCGGGAATCCGGATGGTCGGTGCGTCAGCCACGGTTGTCTCGATCCTTCCGCGTGGGCGGGGACGGGCCCTTCAGCGGGCGCGGACCGACGGCGGCCGCGCGCGGACGCGCGGGGAGCCGGGATCCGAGCCCGGTCCGGCGGCACTGCCGGCCTTCATCCTCGCACCCGCGGCACCCGCTCCGGCGGCTGGTCCCATTCCCCGCGCTGAGGCATCCGCCACAACACGAAGGGCCCGGTCCGTCGCGGACCGGGCCCTTCGTGGCGTACGCGCGATCAGACGCCGTGCGGGATGGCGTCCCAGCCCTCGACCTCCTGCGGCTTGCGCGGGCCGTGGCCCACGTACTTGGCCGACGGGCGGACCAGCCGGTTCAGCTTCTTCTGCTCGAGGATGTGCGCGGACCAGCCGCCCATCCGGGCGCAGGTGAACATCGAGGTGAACATGTGCGCCGGCACCTCGGCGAAGTCCAGCACCACGGCCGACCAGAACTCGACGTTGGTGGCCAGCACCCGGTCCGGGCGGCGGGCCTGGAGCTCGGCCAGGGCGGCCTTCTCCAGCGCCTCGGCGATCTCGAAGCGCGGCGCGCCCAGCTCCTTGGCGGTGCGGCGGAGCACCCGGGCGCGCGGGTCCTCGGCCCGGTAGACCCGGTGGCCGAAGCCCATCAGCCGCTCGCCGCGGTCGAGGACGCCCCGGACGTACCCCTCGGCGTCGCCGCTGCGCTCGACGGCCTCGAGCATGCTGAGCACGCGGGACGGCGCGCCACCGTGCAGCGGGCCGGAGAGCGCGCCGATGCCGGAGGAGATGCAGGCGGCGGCGTCGGCGCCGGTGGAGGCGACGATCCGGGTGGTGAAGGTGGAGGCGTTCAGGCCATGCTCGGCGGCCGAGATGAAGTACGCGTCGACGGCCTTGACGTGCCGCGGGTCGGGCTCGCCCCGCCAGCGCTTCATGAAGCGCTCGACGATGGTCTCCGCCTTGTCGATCTCCTTCTGCGGCACGGCCGGCAGGCCGAGGCCGCGGGCGGACTGGGCGACGAAGGAGAGCGCGGTGACCGACACCCGGGCCAGGTCCTCGCGGGCCTGCTCGTCGGAGATGTCGAGGAGCTGGCTGAGCCCCCAGTAGGGGGCGAGCATGGCGACCGCGGACTGCACGTCGACGCGGATGTCGCCGGAGTGCACCGGCACCGGGAACGGCTCGGCCGGCGGCAGGCCCGGGCCGAAGCGCCCGTCGACCAGCAGCGCCCAGACGTTGCCGAAGGAGACCTGGCCGATCAGATCCTCGATGTCCACGCCGCGATAGCGCAGCGCGCCACCCTCGCGGTCCGGTTCGGCGATCTCGGTCTCGAAGGCTACGACGCCCTCCAGGCCCGGTTTGAAGTCGGACATGTCGTCTCCAGGTGGCCGGCAGGGTGCGCCCGTGCGGGCTCATCCGGCCTGCGCATCTTCGGGCGACCCTCAGGGATGTGTTCGTGACATCTTGCCTGGTGGGTAACCTGCTGCGCGACCCACTGCGACTGTGCGCCACATGACATCCCCGCGGGTGGACAAGCTCACGGCCTCGACAAGACTGGGTAGCGGGGTCTGGCCAGCGTCGGGGGACGCGTCCGCCCCGACGAAAGGGACGAGGACTGTGACCGGCGACACACCAGCTCCGGCGGACATGCGTAACGAGTACGCGACCGACCTGGGCCTTTCCGAATCCGAGCTGGCACCGGACTGGCACCGCCAGTTCGCCCGCTGGTTCGCCGACGCGGTGGCGTATCCGCTCCCCGAACCGAACGCGATGGTGGTCGGGACCGCCGACGCCGAGGGCCGCCCCAGCGCCCGGACGGTCCTGCTCAAGGGGTACGACCCGGAGGGCTTCGTCTTCTACACCAACTACGGCTCCCGCAAGGGCACCGAGGCGACCGCCAACCCGTGGGCCAGCCTGGTCTTCCCCTGGTTCCCCATGCAACGGCAGGTGGTGGTCGCCGGGCGGGTGGCGAAGGTCGACCGGGCCGAGACCGAGGCCTACTTCGCCAGCCGGCCGCGCGGCTCGCAGCTCGGCGCCTGGGCCAGCACCCAGTCCCTGGTCGTCCCGGACCGGGCCGCGCTGGACGCGGCGTATTGGGCGGCGGCCGAGCGCTTCGCCGCCGTCGACGAGATCCCCGCGCCGCCGCAGTGGGGCGGGTTCCGGGTCCGTCCCGAGACGGTGGAGTTCTGGCAGGGCCGGGCCAGCCGGCTGCACGACCGGCTCCGCTACCGGCGTACCGAGGGTGGCGCCTGGATCACCGAGCGGCTGGCGCCGTGACGGGGGTCAAGGAGGCCCGGCCGCGCGGAGTGCGCCGCTGGGCGATCGACCTTCGACCGCTGCGCGTGCCCACCTTCCGGCGGGTGTGGCTCGGCAACAGCGTGGCGATGTTCGGCTTCCAGTTCACCGCGGTGGCCGTACCGGTGGAGATGTTCCACCTGACCGGCGGCTCGTTCTGGGTCGGGCTGCTCGGCGTGGCGGGCTTCCTGCCGCTGCTGATCTTCGGGCTCTGGGGCGGCGCGGTCGCCGACGCCCGGGACCGGCGCAGGGTGCTGCTGGCGGCCGGCGCGCTGCTCTGGGCGGCGACCCTGGGGCTGCTGCTCCAGTCGCTGTTCCGGGTTGGCAGCCCGGTGCTGCTGCTCGCCCTGGTGGCGGTGCAGTCGATCGCGTTCGCGATCACCTCGCCGGCTCGCAGCGCGATCCTGCCGCGGCTGGTGCCGGCCGAGCTGGTGCCGGCGGCGAGCACGCTGAACTTCACCACGTTCACCGCGACCTCGGTCTTCGGGCCGCTGGCGGCCGGCCTGATCTTCGCCACCTGGCGGACCGAGGCCGGGCTGCCGATCGCGTACGCGGTGGACGCGTTGCTGTTCACCGTCTCGCTCTGGGCCACCCTGCGGCTGCCGGCCATGCCGCCGGAGCCGGATCCGGACAGCGACGGCAGCCCGCGCCGGGCCGGCCTCGCCAGCATCGTGGACGGGTTCCGCTACCTGGCCACCACGCCGGTGCTGCTGCTGTCCTTCGCCATCGACCTGATCGCGATGATCCTGGCCATGCCCCGGGCGCTCTTCCCCGAGGTGGCGCAGGAGCGGCTCGGCGGTGGCGGCGCGGTCGGCTGGCTCTACAGCGCCATCGCGATCGGGGCGATGGTGGGCGGCCTCACCTCCGGGTGGATCGGGCGGCTGCGCCGGCAAGGGCTCGTGCTGGTGCTGGCCGTGGTGGGCTGGGGGGTGGCGATCGCCCTGGCCGGGCTGGCCCGCCAGCTCTGGCTGGTGGTGCTGCTGCTCGCGGTGGCCGGGGCGGCTGACCTGGTCAGCTCGGTGCTGCGCCAGTCGATGCTGCTGATCTACGCGCCGGACCGGATGCGCGGCCGGCTCCAGGGCGTCAACACCGTGGTGGTCGCCGGTGGGCCCCGCCTGGGTGACCTGCGGGCCGGCGCGCTGGCCGCCGGGTTCGGCACGAGTGTCGCCTGGGTCGGCGGCGGGCTCGCCTCCGCCGTCCTCGCGGTGCTGCTCGTGGTGGTCTTCCCGGCGCTGCTGCGCTACCGCGCCGCCACCCCGCCCGCCGACCGGGCCTGAGCGGTGTGCGGAGGGGACCCCTGCGGTGCCGCAGGCGTTGACCGGGGGCCCTTCGTTGCATCGACTAAGGTCGCCGGCATGGAGAACGGCGCGCACCAGTACCCGTCCGGGGCGCAGTGGACCATCGCCGCCGACGGTCACGAGGCGGTCGTCGTCGAGGTCGGCGGTGGGCTGCGGACCTACCGGCGCGACGGGGTCGACCACCTCGACGGGTACGAGGCGGACGAGCTCTGCCCCGGCTCGGCCGGTCAGGTGCTCGCCCCCTGGCCGAACCGGATCCGGGACGGGGCGTACACCTTCGGCGAGCGGTCGTTGCAGCTCGACCTGAGCGAGCCGGCCCGGCACAACGCCATCCACGGCCTGGTCAACTGGGTCGCCTGGCAGTTGGTCGAGCAGTCGCCGGGCGCCGTGACCGTCGGTTACGCCCTGCCGCCGAGCCCGGGTTACCCGTGGGCACTGCGGCTGCGTACCCGGTGGAGCGTCGGGGTGGACGGGCTGCGCGCCGAGCACGAGGTGACCAACCTGGCCGGCGAGCCGGCACCGTTCGGCTTCTCGGTCCATCCCTACCTGCGCCTGCCGAAGGCCGGGGTGGACGAGGTGTCGCTGCGGGTGCCGGGGCGTACCCGGGTGCTGCTGGACAACCGGCTGCTGCCGGTGGCCGCGACCGGGGTGGCCGGCACCGAGTACGACTTCACCGAGCCCCGCCCGATCGGCGACGCGGTGCTGGACGTGGCCTTCGGCGACCTCGTGCGGGACGCCGACGGCGACTCGTCGGTGACCCTGGCCGCGCCGGACGGCTCGGCCGTGCACATCTGGGCGGACCGCGCGTTCGGCTGGTGGCAGGTCTTCACCGGGGACACCCTCACCGGCGAGCGCCACCGCCGCTCGGTGGCGGTGGAGCCGATGACCTGCCCGGCGGACGCCTTCCGCTCCGGCCGCGACCTGATCACGCTGGCCCCCGGCGAGACCTGGCGGGGTGCCTGGGGCCTCCGGCCCGGAGCCTGAGCGTGGAGTTCGCCGAGGTCGTCCGGCGCCGCCGGATGGTACGCAACTACGACCCGGACCGGCCGGTCCCGCCCGAGGTGGTGGACCGGCTGCTGGACCACGCCGTCCGGGCGCCCTCGGCGGGCTTCGCCCAGGGCTGGGGCTTCCTGGTGCTGGAGGAGCCGGCCGACCGGGAGCGGTTCTGGGCGGTGGCCACCCCGGGTGGCGGTGGCCGGGAACGCTGGTTGGCCGGGATGCGCCGGGCCCCGCTGATCGTGGTGCCGCACGCCAACCGCTCCGCCTACCTGGACCGGTACGCCGAGGCGGACAAGGGCTGGGCGGACCGGTCGACCGAGCGCTGGCCGGTCCCGTACTGGTACGTGGACACCGGCTTCGCCGCCCTGCTGATGCTGCTCACCGCGGTGGACGAGGGGCTGGGCGCGTGCTTCTTCGGCATCCCGCCGCAGCGGCTCGACGCGTACCGGGAGGCGTTCGGGGTGCCGGCGGACTACCACCCGATCGGCGCGGTGACGGTCGGCTACCGGGCGCCGGACCACCGGTCACCGTCGCTGCGCCGGGGGCGGCGGCCGGTGGACGAGGTGGTCCGGCGGGGCCGGTGGAATTGAGGAAACCGGCGGTGGCGAAACCGACATGAGGGAGTAAAACGCGGTGTGCGGGGTGCGGCTAGGCTGGCACCGACATCAACAGCCGGGCTTGGGGGACGGGAGCGTGCCGTGATCTTCAGAGCGGTCCGGGACGGGCGTCCCTACCCGGAGCACAACCTCACGCTCAAGCAGTGGGCGGAGATCCCGCCGCGTCCGCTGCGGCTGGACCAGCTCATCACCACCAAGCGGGAGCTGGCGCTGGACAAGCTCCTCGCCGAGGACTCGACCTTCTACGGCGACCTCTTTCCGCACGTGGTGCAGTGGAACGGTGGCCTCTACCTGGAGGACGGCCTGCACCGGGCGCTGCGCGCGGCGCTCCAGGGGCGCAACCAGATCCACGCCCGGGTCCTGGTGCTCGGCCCGCAGGGCGAGTGACCTCCTCCTGAGTCTTCGTTAAGGTGACGGCATGACTGCGCTGGACCTGCTGGACATCGACGCGTCCCTCGACGAGGAGGAGCGGCAGATCCGCGCCGTCGTGCGCCAGCTCGTGGATGACCGGGTCCGCCCGCACGTCGCCGGCTGGTACGAGGACGGCCAGGTGCCGGCCCGCGAGCTGGCCCGCGAGTTCGGCAAGCTCGGCCTGCTCGGCATGCACCTGACCGGGTACGGCTGCGCCGGCGCGTCGGCCGTCGCGTACGGGCTGGCCTGCCTGGAGCTGGAGGCCGGCGATTCCGGCATCCGCTCGCTGGTCTCCGTGCAGGGCTCGCTGGCCATGTACGCCATCTGGCGCTACGGCAGCGAGGAGCAGAAGCAGCGCTGGCTGCCCGCCATGGCGGCCGGCGAGGCGATCGGCTGCTTCGGGCTGACCGAGCCGGACCACGGCTCCGACCCGGCCTCGATGGCCACCCGGGCCCGCCGCGACGGCGACGACTGGGTGCTCAACGGCAGCAAGCTGTGGATCACCAACGCGCCGATCGCCGACGTCGCGGTGATCTGGGCGCGCACCGACGAGGGCGTGCGCGGTTTCGCCGTACCCATGGACACGCCCGGGGTGACGGCGCGCGAGATCCGGCACAAGATGTCCCTGCGCGCGTCGCTGACCGGGGAGATCGCCCTCGACGACGTCCGGCTCCCGGCGGACGCCCGGCTGCCCGAGGCGATCGGGCTCAAGGCGCCGCTGAGCTGCCTGACCGAGGCCCGGCACGGCATCGTCTGGGGCGCGCTCGGCGCGGCCCGCGACTGCCTGGAGACCGCCCTGTCGTACGCGACCACCCGGACCCAGTTCGGCAAGCCGCTGGCCGGCTTCCAGCTCACCCAGGCCAAGCTCGCCGACATGGCCGTCGAGTGGAACAAGGGCCTGCTGCTCGCGCTGCACCTGGGCCGGCTCGCCGACGCCGGGAAGCTGCGGCCGGAGCAGGTCAGCGTGGGCAAGCTGAACAACGTGCGGGAGGCCCTGGCGATCGCCCGGCAGTGCCGGACGATCCTCGGCGCCAACGGCGTCTCCGGCGAGTACCCGGTGATGCGGCACGCCAACAACCTGGAGAGCGTGCTCACCTACGAGGGCACCTCGGAGATCCACCAGCTGGTCATCGGTCAGCGGCTGACCGGGCTCTCCGCGTTCGCCTGACCTGGGGATTCATCGGTGCGGGCCGCTCGCCGAGCGGCTGTCGTACCGGGGCCTTACCGTCATCTTGAGGCGCTTTTGTCTGACGAGGACGGTGAGGGCGATGGCTCGCGACGGTGACAGCAACGAGCCCACCACGGCGTTCCCGGAGTACCCGACCGGCGACGACCTCCGGGCCCGGTCGGACGTCACACCCGAACCCGCGCCGGGTGCCCCGACGTCGTCCGGCGGCCCGGTCCGTGGCCTGCTCTGGGTGCTCGGCGCGGCCGCGCTGGCCGTGGTGGTGCTGCTCGGCGTGCAGGCGACCGGGATCCTGCCGGACTTCCGCAACCCGTTCGCCAAGGAGCAGACCGACCGCAGCCAACCGCCGCTGCTCAAGTCGATCCGCGACCTCAGCCGGTACGTGGCCGCCGAGGGCGACTTCCAGGTGGTCGTCGACCTGCAGAACGACCGGCGGAACGTGCCGGACTTCCTGCTCAACGAACGGACCCTGTTCGTCGGGGCGGGCTCGGTCGAGGCGTACGTCGACTTCTCCAAGATCGCCGAGGGGGCGATCGTGGAGTCGGCCGACAAGAAGTCGGTGGAGATCAAGCTGCCCGCGCCGCAGCTCGGGGAGACCAACCTCGACCTGGAGAAGAGCTACGTCTTCGCCGAGCAGCGTGGCCTGATCAACCGGCTCAACGACCTGGTGGCCGGCAATCCCAACCGGCAGCAGCAGGTCTACCAGCTGGCCGAGGACCGGATCACCGCCGCCGCCCGGGACAGCGGGCTGACCGCCCGGGCCCAGGAGAACACCCGCAAGATGCTGGAGGGCCTGCTCCGCTCCCTCGGCTACCAGAAGGTCACCGTCACCTACACGACCCCCTGACCCCGGCCACCCCCGACGCCCGCCCCGCCCCCGCCGGGCGGGCGCCTTCCGGACGGGGAAGGGTCAGTAGCGGACGCGGTCCTCGTTGGGCATCAGGATCCAGAGGATCAGGTAGATGATCACCTGGGTGCCGGGCAGCAGCAGCGACAGCAGGAACAGCAGCCGGACCATGCCGGCCGACATGCCGAACCGCTGGGCGAGGCCGGCGCAGACGCCGGCGACCATGCGCCCCTGGCGGGGCCGGACCAGTTTGCGACTCATCGTCGTACTCCCAACTCTGCGGCGATCCGCCGCGCTGATTCCACGCTAGGAACCGGTGCGCGCCACGCCCTCGGCCCCGAGGAGGATCGGCGACCGGGGCACCCGTAGGTGCTTACCCCGCCGGGTCCCCGCCGACGCGCCCCGCGCACGGCCCACCGGGACGGTGACGGTGGGGAGACGGGAGCGGGCGGAGGGTGGGTGGGTGTGCGGGAGTGTGCCGGGGCGCGGACGGGTACTGACCTGGGCGGGTAGGCTCGCCCGTCGGGCACCTACACCCCGGAGCCCGCGCCGTCCCGGTCCCGGGGCGGCACACACCGGTCCGGACCCGCACAACGGGTACGACGGCGAGGAAAGTGCAGCCATGATCAGTGTTTTCGACCTCTTCAGCGTCGGCATCGGGCCGTCCAGCTCGCACACCGTCGGGCCGATGCGGGCCGCCCGGACCTTCGTGGCCGGGCTCAAGGCCGACGGGCTGCTCGCCGACACCGCCCGGGTGCAGGCCGAGCTCTTCGGCTCGCTGGGCGCCACCGGCCACGGGCACGGCAGCGACCGCGCCGTGCTGCTCGGGCTGGAGGGGGAGGTCCCCGAGACGGTCGACACGGACACCGTCGGCCCGCGGGTGGCCCGGATCCGGGCCGAGCGGCGGCTCAGCCTGCTCGGCACCCAGGAGATCGACTTCGACCCGGACCGGGACCTGATGCTGCACCGGCGGCGGTCGCTGCCGTACCACCCGAACGGGATGACCTTCGCCGCGTACGACGGGGCCGGGCAGCAGGTCAGGGCCCGGACCTACTACTCGGTCGGCGGCGGGTTCGTGGTCGACGAGGAGGCGGCCGGGGCGGACCGGATCAAGCCGGACACCACCCGGGTGCGGTATCCGTTCCTCACCGGGGCGGACCTGCTCGCCGTGACCACCGCCAACGGGCTGTCGATCAGCGAGGTGATGCTCGCCAACGAGCTCTCCTGGCGCAGCGAGGCGGACGTCCGGGCCGGGTTGCTGGAGATCTGGCGGGTGATGCGGGAGTGCGTCGAGCGCGGCTGCGAGCGGGACGGCGTCCTCCCCGGCGGGCTGAAGGTGCGCCGCCGGGCGGCCGAGCTGCGCCGGAGCCTGGAGGCCGAGACCGACGCCACCGACCCGCTGCGCGCGATGGACTGGGTGACCCTGTTCGCCCTCGCGGTGAACGAGGAGAACGCGGCCGGCGGGCGGGTGGTCACCGCCCCGACCAACGGCGCCGCCGGGATCATCCCGGCCGTGCTGCACTACTACACCCGGTTCGTCCCGAACGCCTCCGAGGACGGCGTGGTCCGCTTCCTGCTCGCCGCCGGCGCGATCGGGGTGCTGTTCAAGGAGAACGCCTCGATCTCCGGGGCCGAGGTCGGCTGCCAGGGCGAGGTCGGCTCGGCCTGCTCGATGGCCGCCGCCGGGCTCGCCGAGGCGCTGGGTGGCACCCCGGAGCAGGTGGAGAACGCGGCCGAGATCGGCATGGAGCACAACCTCGGGCTCACCTGCGACCCGGTCGGCGGTCTGGTGCAGATTCCCTGCATCGAGCGGAACGCGGTGGCCAGCATCAAGGCGATCACCGCCGCCCGGCTGGCGCTGCGCGGCGACGGGGTGCACGCGGTCTCGCTGGACAAGGTCATCAAGACCATGCGGGAGACGGGTGCCGACATGAAGGTGAAGTACAAGGAGACGGCGCGGGGCGGCCTCGCGGTCAACGTGATCGAGTGCTGAACCCGAAGGGGTGACCCGGCGCGTACCGGCGTCGGCGCCGGGTGGCGGGGGCGAGGATGGGGCGGTGACGACAGGAGTCGCCGCGCTCTGGTCGGCCCGCCACTCGCTGCGCATCCTGGTCAAGCGGGACCTCGCGGTGAAGTACCAGCAGTCGGTGCTGGGCTACCTCTGGTCGCTCATCGAGCCGCTCGGCATGGGCCTGATCTACTGGTTCGTCTTCGGTGTGCTCTACTCCGGCGCCACCCGCCGGCACCTGGGCGACGCGGCCGGGTCGTACCCGCTCTTCCTGATCACCGGGATCTTCGCCTGGATGTGGGCCAGTTCGGCGCTGAGCGAGGCGACCAACGCGCTGACCGGGCAGGCCCGGCTGATCACCACGATGAACGTGCCCCGCCAGGTCTTTCCGATCGGCCGGGTCACCGGCCGGTTCGCCGAGTACGCCGCCGGCCTGCCGATCCTGATCGGCATCGCGGCGATCTACGCGGCGCACGGGAAGATCCACCCCGGCTGGACGCTGCTCGCCCTGCCGCTGGCGGTGACGGTGCAGTTCGTCCTGCTGTCGGGGATCGCGCTGCTGCTGTCGGCGCTGAACGTGCTGATGCGGGACATCGAGCGGTTCATGCGGCTGATCATCCGGGTGCTCTTCTACGCCACCCCGATCATCTACCCGCTGACCCTGGTCCGGGACTCCGGCATGCCGACCTGGGTCAAGGTCGGGTACGAGCTGAACCCGCTGGTCGGCATCTTCCAGCTGCACCACTCGATCTGGTACCCGGACGAGTTCCCCGACGCCCGGCTGCTCGTCGTCACCGTGGCGGGCAGCCTGCTGGTGCTGGCGGTCGGTTGGTGGGCGTTCGGCCGGCTGGAACCGGCCGTGCTCAAGGAACTCTGAATGCCGGCGATCATCGAGGCGGAGGGGCTCGGCATCCGGTTCGTCCGGAACCGGCGTCGCCAGCTCCGGCTGCGCGAGCTGCTGATCCACCGGGGCGGGCGCAACGCCGCCGCCGGCCAGTTCTGGCCGCTGCGGGACGTGTCGTTCCGGATCGAGCCGGGCGAGACCGTCGGGGTGGTCGGGCGCAACGGCACGGGCAAGAGCACCCTGCTGCGGCTGATCGCCGGGGTCCTGATCCCGGACGAGGGCCGGATCCGGGTCCGCGGCGACGTGGCCCCACTGCTGGAACTCTCCGCCGGCTTTTCCAACGACCTGACCGGCCGGGAGAACCTGTACCTGGTCGGCGGCCTGCACGGGCTGTCCACGGGGTACCTGCGGCGGCACTTCGACGAGATCGTCTCGTTCGCCGGGGACCAGATCGAGCGGTCCATCGACACGTCGGTCCGGCACTACTCGTCGGGGATGAAGGTGCGGCTCGGCTTCGCGGTCATCGCCCACCTGCCCCACCCCATCCTGCTGGTGGACGAGGTGACCGCGGTCGGGGACGCGGAGTTCCGCGCGAAGTGCTATGCGACCATCGAGCGACTTCTCGCGGAAGGGCGCACGCTGGTGCTGGTGTCACACAACGAAAAGGACCTCACCCGGTTCTGCCGTCGGGGGCTCTACCTCGACGCCGGGCGGTTGACGGTCGACGGGACCATCGACGAGGCGCTGCGGGCGTACGCCGGCGCCGGGCAGCGGTGACGCTCGCGATCGTGCTCGCCGACCCGGCGGCGGGCCTGACCACGAACGCGGGGGAGCGCCTGGCCGACCGGCTGGCCGGGCAGTGGCGCCGGGCCGGGGCGGACGACGTGCGGGTGGCCGCCGACCTGACCGAGCTGGCCGCGCTGCTGGCCGGCGCCACCGGTCCGGTGCTGGTCAGCGGGGCCGACCTGGTGGCGCACACGGCCGTACTCAGGCAGCTGGCGACCAGCCCGGTGGGGCCGACGGTGGCCCTGGTGCTCACCGACCCGCCGGCCTCCGGGCAGGTGACGGTCCGCGAGGAGCGGGGCCAGGTGGTGGCGGTCGGCGATCCGGAGGGCGCGACCGGCGTGTTCGGCGGCGCGCTGCGGGTGGGCCGGGCCGACCTGCCGGCCCTCGCCGCCGCCTGCGCGGCGGCGGGTTCCGCGGGCGGGCCGGCGGTGGACCGGCTCCTCGCCGAGCTCGCGGCGTGTGGCCCGCAGATCTTCGCCCATCGGGTACGCCTGCTCGTGGCGCGCCGGGTCGGCACCCCGGCCGAGCTGGCCGCGGCCGACGCGGCGGTGGGCGCGGTCGACGAGGACAAGGCCGAGCTGCGGCTGTCGGTGAAGGAGCGGGACGACTTCTTCACCACGTTCTTCGTCAGCACCTGGTCCCCGTACGTGACGAAGGCGGCCGCCCGGTTGGGGCTGAGCCCGACCGGGGTGACCATGATCTCGGTGGCCTTCGCGGTGGCCGCCGCCGTGCTCTTCGGCGTCGGCGGCCGGCCTGCGCTGGTCGCCGGCGGCGTGCTGCTCTACCTGGGTTTCGTGCTCGACTGCGTGGACGGGCAGTTGGCCCGCTACACCCGCAACTTCAGTGCCTGGGGCGGCTGGCTGGACACGATGGCCGACCGGGCCAAGGAGTACCTGGTCTACGCCGGCCTCGGCTACGGCGCCACGCACGCCGGCGTCCGCTACGGCTGGGCGCTGGCGATCGCGGCGATGACCCTGCAGACCGTGCGGCACATGACCGACGCCTGGTACGGCGTGCTGCACGACGAGGCGGCCCGGCGTCCCCGCCCGGCAGCCGGGGAGGCCGGCGGGATCGGCGGGAAGCTGAACGCCGCCTCGACGAAGGTGCAGGCGGACACCGGTTCGGTGTCGTACTGGCTGAAGCGGACGGTGGTCTTCCCGATCGGGGAGCGGTGGGCCCTGATCGCGGTGGCCGCCGCGCTCTTCGGCCCGCTGGTCGCGCTCTGCGCGGTGCTGATCTGGGGCACGCTGGCGTTCGGGTACACCGGGGCGCTGCGCACCCTGCGGGCGCGCTGGATGCGGGTGCCGGTGATGACCACGGTCGACGCGGGCCTGCACCGGGACGACGGGCGGCTGGCCCGGACGCTGCCGGTGGCGCGCGATCCGCTGGCGCTGGCGATGATCGGCGCGTTCGGCGCGGCGGCTCTGCTCATCCTCGCGCTACGCGTGGTGCAAGGGGGCGGGGAGCTGCGGGGCTGGGTGGTGCCGGCCGGGCTGCTGGTGCTGCTGGGCGGCGCGCTCGGGTCGCGGGCGACGCACGCCGGGCCGTTGGACTGGCTGGTCCCGGCCGTGCTGCGGGCCGGGGAGTACCTGTTCGCCATCGCCGTCGGGGTGGCCGGTCACGCGCCCGCCTGGCTGATCTTCGGGTACGTCTTCGTGCTGACCCTGCACCACTACGACCTGACCGCCCGGCTGGAGAAGCGGCAGCCCGCGCCGCCGCTGCATCGCGCCACCCTCGGCTGGGAGGGTCGGTCCCTGTTGCTGGGTATAGCGGCAATCACCGGAATCGTGAATATCGCCCTAGCTACACTCGGTACGTACCTTCTCGTGGTTTTCGTCGCGAGCGTGGTCCTCGCCTGGGTGCTCCTGCCGGCGCGCGCCCGACGGACGCCGGTCCCGGTGGGTGGGGGTGACCGCTCGCCGGGCTGACGGAGGGCCGGCCGGGATGACCCTGTTCAGCTTCGTCGTACCGGCCTATCGGGTGCAGGGCTACCTGCGGGAGTGCCTCGACTCGATCCTCGAACAGCCGGATGCCGACCTCGAGGTGATCGGGATCGACGACGCCTCGCCGGACGAGAGCGGCGAGATCCTGGTCGAGTACGCGGCCCGCGACCCCCGGGTCCACCCGGTCCGCCTCGCCGAGAACGTCGGGCTCGGTCCGGCCCGCAACATCGGGCTGGACCGGGCCGTCGGCGAGTACGTCTGGTTCGTCGACGGCGACGACTGGCTGGTCCCGGGCTGCCTGCCGCACGTCGCCGACCGGCTCCTCGCCACCCGCCCGGACGTGCTGATCGTCGACCACGTCCGGGCGCACTGGAACAACGTCGGCACCCGCAGCGCGATGCGCGAGGTGTTCCCGGAGCCGCCCGGCGAGGTGACCTTCCGGCTGCGGGAGCGGCCGGAGACCATGCGGCTGCTGCACACCGCCTGGAACCGGGTGGTCCGGCGGGAGTTCCTGCTCGACCGGGGGCTGCGCTTCGAGCCCGGCTGGTACGAGGACGTCTCGTTCACCTACCCGGTGCTGATGGCCGCCGACCGGCTCGGCGTACTGGACCGGGTCTGCCTCAACTACCGGCAGCGCCGCACCGGGGCGATCACCCGGACCCGCGGGGACCGGCACTTCGAGGTGTTCGCCCAGTGGCACCGGGTGTTCCGGCTGATGGACCGCTGCGAGCCGGAGGTCGCCGCGCTGCGCCCGGCGGTCTTCGAGCGGATGATCTGGCACTACCTGACCGTGCTGGGCAACGGCGAGCGGATCGCCCCCGAGCTGCGGCCGCCGTTCTTCGCCCAGATCCACGCCGACTACGTCCGCTACCTGCCGCCCGGCGGTTACCCGGCGCCGCCCGGCGTGGAGGGGCTGAAGCACCGCCTGGTGGCGGCCGGGCGGTGGCGGACGTTCAGCGCGCTGCGCGACGCCCACCAGGCGGCGGACACGGCCCGGAAGACGGCCCGCCGGGTCACGCGGCGGGTGCTGCCGGTGGCCCGGCGCACCGCCCGGAAGGCCCGCAACGCCGCGCTGCGCGAGTACTACCGGGGCGAGCTGCACCGGCCGCTCGACCCGACCCTCGCCGTGTACGCCGCGTACTGGTACCGGGGCTACGCCTGCAACCCGGCGGCGATCTACGCCGCCGCCCGCCGGCTCGCCCCCCATGTACGCGGGGTGTGGGTGGTCCGGCGGGACCGGGTGGGCAACCTCCCGCCCGGCGTGGAGTACGTGGTCGCCGGCACCCGGGACTACTACCGGGCGCTGGCCCGGGCGCACTGGCTGGTCAACAACGTCAACTTCCCGGACTTCGTCCGCAAGCGACCCGGCTCGGTGCACCTGCAGACCCACCACGGCACCCCGGTCAAGGTGATGGGGCTGGACCAGCAGCGGTACCCGGTCGGCGCGATGGGCATGAACTTCGCCAGGCTGCTGCACCGGGTGGACCGCTGGGACTTCAGCGTCACCGCGAACAGCTTCTCCACGCAGATGTGGGAGCGGGCGTACCCGGCCGGGTACAGCGCGCTGGAGGTCGGCTATCCGCGCAACGACCGGCTGGCGCTGGCCACCCCGGAGGAGTGCCGCCGGGTACGGGCCGGGTTGGGCATCGGCCCGGACGAGTTCGTGGTGCTCTACGCGCCGACGCACCGGGAGCACCTGCCCGGCTGGCGGCCGCCGTTCGACCCGGACCGGATGCGCGACGTGCTCGGCCCGGCTGGGCGGCTGATGATGCGCAGCCACTATTTCCACGACCGGGACCGGCGGCCCGGGGGGCCGTCCGCCGACGGGGTGCTGGACGTGAGCACGTGCGACCGGGTGGAGGACCTCTACCTCGCGGCGGACGTGCTGGTCACGGACTACTCGTCGGCCATGTTCGACTACGCGGTGCTGGACCGGCCGATCGTCGTCTACGCCCCGGACTGGGACGCGTACCGGGTGGCCCGGGGTGTCTACTTCGACCTGATCGCCGAACCGCCCGGCGCGGTGGCCCTCGATTTTCCCGGGTTGCTCGACGTGTTCAGTTCGGGAGCGGTCCGGGCGGCCGAGGCCGAGCAGGCCCGGCAACGGTTCCGGGCCCGGTTCTGCGCGCTCGACGACGGCCACGCCGCGGAGCGCGTGGTCCGCCGGGTCTTCCTGGACGAGCCGGTCTGAATCCGGTTACTCGTCGGTCGCCTTAGCGATCGGCGCCGACCGATCGACGTAATAAGCCGGTCACGAGATGAACATGGCACGTTTACCCGATGCGCGGATCGGATGATCCTGGTCACATTCATTCCCGGATTTCGCCGAGGAGCTGGGGAGGTGACGGTGACCACCGTCGCGCTCAAGGATGTCACCAAGGTGTTCCAGGACGGGACAGTCGCGGTCGACGCCATCAATCTGGACGTCCAGGACGGCGAGTTCATGGTGCTGCTCGGCCCCTCGGGCTGCGGCAAGTCCACCGTGCTCCGGATGGTGGCCGGACTGGAGGACCCGTCCTCCGGCGCGGTGATGCTCGACGGCGAGGTCGCCAACGACCTGCCGCCCGGGGAGCGGAAGATCGCCATGGTCTTCCAGGACTTCGCGCTGTATCCGCACATGACCGTCGGCGACAACATCGGCTTCCCGCTGCGGCTGGCCGGGGTCGAGCCCGGGCCGCGCGGTGAGCGGATCCAGGACGTGGCGAGCGCGCTCGGCATCGGTGACGTGCTCGGCCGCAAGCCCAGTCAGCTCTCCGGCGGCCAGCGGCAGCGGGTGGCCATGGGGCGGGCGATCGTACGCCGGCCTGGGCTGTTCCTGATGGACGAGCCGCTCTCCAACCTGGACAGCGGCCTCCGCGCCGAGCTGCGCGCCGAGATCTCCGGGCTGACCCGTGAGCTCGGCGTCACCACCATCTACGTCACGCACGACCAGGCCGAGGCGCTGACCATGGCCGACCGGGTCGCCATCATGCGCAAGGGCGTGCTCCAGGACGTCGGCACCCCCACCCAGGTGTACGGCCGTCCCGCGACCCTCTACGTCGCCGCCTTCCTCGGCAGCCCCCGGATGAACCTGCTGGAGGCGTCGGTCTACGTCCACCTCGACCGGTACGTGGTACTGAACCTCGGCGAGCAGTCGCTCTATCTGCCCTGGGACGACATCCGGAGCCGGGCCGTGGCGCACTACCACGGCGAGCGGATCGTGGTCGGGCTGCGGGCCGAGGCGCTCACCCCGGTCGCCCCGGACACCGCGGGTGACGTCCTTCAGGGGCGGATCCGCTACCTGGAGCACCACGGCCACGAGTCGCTGGCCTTCCTCGACGTCGGCGCCACGGCCATCGTGGTGGACGAGATGGGCACCCCCGTGGAGAGCGCGCTGCCCGGCCAGCGCGGCCTGCGCCGGTTCGGCTTCATGCAGCGGCTCACCGGCCGGGCCGCGGACGCCCCGGTCTCCGCGCCGTCCGCTGGCGAGAGCCGGACCAGCGTGCTCCCCGACCCGGGCCGGCACCACCGCCGCCCGGCCGAGCTGGCCGTCCGGCTCGCTCCGTACCCGACGGTGTCGGCGGGGCACCCGCTGGCCGTCCAGGTACGGATGGACGCGCTGCACTTCTTCGACGAGCGTGGCGACCGGATCGACGTGGGCTGGCGATGAGCGGCGTACCCCTTGCCCAAGAAGTTACCGGCGAGTAGCGTTCGGGCATGTCCATCGACTCTCGCCAGGTGGCGGCCGGTCTGCTGGAGGCCGTACCGTTCGCCCGCACGCTCGGTATCGAATTCGTCGAGGTCGCCCCCGAGGCCGAGGGCGGGGTGCGGGCGGTCGTCCGGCTGCCCGACACGCCCGAGCACCACAACCACGTCGGCGGCCCGCACGCCGGGGCGATGTTCACCCTCGGGGAGACCGCCTCCGGCGCGGTGGTGCTCGCCGCGTTCGGGCAGGTGCTCGACCGGGCGGTGCCGCTGGCCGTGACCGCCACCATCCGGTACCAGAAGGTCGCCCTGGGGCCGGTGCGGGCCACCGCCCGGCTGGGGCGAATCCCGGCCGAGGTGGTCGCCGAACTGGACGCCGGGCAGCGTCCGGAGTTCCCGGTCGAGGTGGAGATCGGCACCGAGGACGGCACGGTCACCTCGGTGCTGACGGTGATCTGGACGCTCCGCCCGAACCGCTGACGTCCGAATCGGGTTTGCCCGGCCGGTCCGCTGGATAGATTCGTACCGTGCTGGGCCTACCCGCTCACGTGACCGCCTGTCTCTTCGATCTGGACGGTGTGCTGACGCAGACCGCCAAGGTGCACAACGCCGCCTGGACCGAGACCTTCAACGCGTTCCTGAAGCAACGCGCGGCGGCCACCGGCGAGCCGTACCGCCCGTTCGACCCCGGCCCGGACTACAACCGGTACGTGGACGGCAAGCCGCGGGCCGACGGGGTGCGCTCGTTCCTGGCCTCGCGCGGGATCACCCTGCCCGAGGGCTCGCCCGACGACCCGCCGGAGGTGGACACGGTCAACGGGGTGGGCAACCGGAAGAACGTCATCCTGCTCAAGCGGATCCACACCGACGGCGTCGAGGTCTACGAGGGCTCGGTGCGCTACCTGGAGGCCGCGGCCCGGGCCGGGCTGCGCCGGGCGGTCGTCTCGGCCAGCGCCAACTGCGCGGCCCTGGTGGCCGCCGCCGGGCTGGACCGGCTGCTGGAGGCCCGGGTGGACGGGCTGGTGGCCCGCGAGCGGGGGCTGCGCGGCAAGCCGCACCCGGACACCTTCCTGGCCGGCGCCGACCTGCTCGGCGTCGGGCCGAAGCAGGCCGCGGTCTTCGAGGACGCCCTCGCCGGCGTGGCGGCCGGGAAGGCCGGCGGCTTCGGGTACGTGGTGGGCGTCGACCGGGTCGGCCAGGCCGACGACCTGCGCGCGAACGGCGCGGACGTGGTCGTGACCGACCTCGCCGAGCTGATGACGGAGGCGGCCCGGTGATCCGGGAACGGGCCTATCCGGTCGAGCCGTGGCACGTCCGCGAGGTCCGGCTCGACATGGACGTCCTCGCCCAGTCCGAGTCGGTCTTCGCCCTCTCCAACGGGCACGTCGGGCTGCGCGGCAACCTGGACGAGGGGGAGCCGCACGGTCTCCCCGGCACCTACCTGAACTCCTTCTACGAGCTGCGGCCGCTGCCGTACGCGGAGGCCGGCTTCGGCTTCCCCGAGTCCGGCCAGACCATCGTCAACGTCACCAACGGGAAGCTGATCCGGCTGCTGGTCGACGACGAGCCGCTCGACGTCCGGTACGGCGAACTCCTCTCCCACGAGCGCGTGCTCGACCTACGGGCCGGCACGCTGCACCGGGAGCTGCACTGGCGCTCGCCGGCCGGGCAGGCCGTGAAGGTCCGCAGCACCCGGCTGGTGTCGTTCACCCAGCGGGCGGTCGCCGCGATCCGCTACGAGGTCGAGGCGGTCGACGAGCCGCTCCGGCTGATCCTGCAGTCCGAACTGGTCGCCAACGAGAGCCTGCCGGCGCAGAGCAGGGATCCCCGGGTGGCCGCGGTGCTGGAGTCTCCGTTGCAGGCAGAAGAGGAGCTGACCACCGACGACGGCGGGCTGCTCATCCACCGGACCAAGGTCAGCGGACTGCGGGTTGCCGCCGCGATGGCGCACGACGTGCAGGGCCCGGAGCGCACCACCCTCGAGTCCGAGGGATACGAGGACTGGGTCCGGACCACCATCGGTTGCGTGCTCAAGCCGGGCCAGATGTTGCGGGTGGTCAAGTACCTGACGTACGGCTGGTCCAGCCGGCGCTCACTTCCGGCGCTGCGCGACCAGGTCGGGGCGGGCCTGGCCGCCGCCCGGCTCGACGGGTGGGACGGGCTGCGCCGGGCGCAGCGGGAATACCTGGACGAGTTCTGGGACGCCGCCGACGTGCGGGTGGAGGGCGACCCGGAGGTGCAGCAGGCCGTCCGGTTCGGGCTCTTCCACGTGCTCCAGGCCGGTGCCCGGGCGGAACGCCGCCCGATCTCCGCCAAGGGGCTCACCGGCCCCGGGTACGACGGGCACGCGTTCTGGGACACCGAGATGTTCGTGCTGCCGGTGCTCACGTACACCCAACCGTCGGCGGTGCGGGACGCCCTGCACTGGCGATACTCCACCCTGCCGCAGGCGCAGGAGCGGGCCCTGACCTTGAACCTGAACGGGGCGGCCTTCCCGTGGCGGACCATCGAGGGTCCGGAGTCGTCGGCGTACTGGCCGGCCGGCACGGCCGCCTTCCACGTCGCCGCCGATGTCGCGGACGCGCTGCGCCGGTACGTGCTGGTCACCGGCGACGACAGGCTGGAACAGGAGATCGGACTGGAGCTGCTGGTGGAGACCGCCCGGCTCTGGCGCTCGCTCGGCCACCACGACCGCGATGGGCAGTTCCACATCGACGGGGTGACCGGCCCGGACGAGTACACCGCGGTCAAGAACGACAACATCTACACCAACCTGATGGCGCAGCGGAACCTGCTCACCGCCGCCGACTGCGCGATGCGGCACCGGGACCAGGCCCTCGACCTCGGCGTCACCGAGGAGGAGGCGGCCGCCTGGCGGGATGCCGCGCACGCCATGCACGTCCCGTACGACGAGGAACTCCACGTGCACGAGCAGGTGGAGGGCTTCACCCGGTTGCAGGAGTGGGACTTCGAGAACACGCCGCCGGAGAAGTACCCGCTGCTCCTGCACTACCCGTACTTCGACCTCTACCGGAAGCAGGTCGTCAAGCAGGCGGACCTGGTGCTCGCCATGCACTGGCGCGGCGACGCGTTCAGCGACGTGGACAAGCGGCGCAACTTCCTCTACTACGAGCGGCGCACCGTCCGGGACTCCTCGTTGAGCGCCTGCACCCAGGCGGTGGTGGCGGCCGAGGTGGGGCACCCCGAGCTGGCCCATCGCTACCTGCGCGAGGCCGCGTTGATGGACCTGCACGACCTGAACGAGAACACCCGCGACGGGGTGCACATGGCCTCGCTGGCCGGCGCCTGGATCGCCCTGGTCGCGGGCTTCGGCGGCCTGCGCGACCACGCGGGGACGCTCTCCTTCTCGCCCCGGCTCTCCAGCCGGCTCAGCCGGCTGGAGTTCTCGCTGCAGTGGCGGTCGATGCGGCTGCGGGTGGACATCCGGCCGCACCAGACGACGTACTCGCTGCGCCACGGGGGACCGGACGCGGTGCTGGAGCTGCGGCACCATGGCGAACCGATCCGGGTCACCACCAAACAGCCGGTCACCGTGCCGGTGCCGCCGGCCCACCCGTCCGGGCCGCCGCCGGAGCAGCCGCCGGGCCGGGCGCCCCTGCTGCATCTGCCCGAGAACGCGAGCTGAGACGCCCCGGCCGCGGCGTCGCGGTCCGGGGCGTCTCCGGCGTACGTCAGAACTGGCGGCCGTTGGACGGCCGGCCCCCGGCGTCCCGTGGCGCCGTCGCCTGCGGGTCGTCGGCGGTACGTGCCAACGCCGCGTGGTCCGCCCAGTCCTGCGAGCGTCTCATGTCCTGTTCGCGGCGTTTCTGATCGGTGAGCTCCTGCTGCCGGGACCTGTCCTGTTTCGCCATGACGATCCTCGCGATCGGTCGGGGTCCGTGGTCACCCTGCGCCTTCCCGATCCGGGGCGGCTCAACCGTCCAGGTGGCGGGCGAAGCTCAGCCGCAGGTGGTTCTTCGGGCGGGAGCCGACGATCGAGCCGACCACCTGCCCGTCCCGGAACACCAGCATCGTCGGCATCGACATCACCTGGTACGCCCGCGTGGTCTCCGGGTTCTCGTCCGAGTTGAGGGTGACGAAGCGCAGCGTGTCGCCGAACTCCTCGGCCAGCTCGGCCAGGTGCTTGGAGACCGCCCGGCAGGGCGGGCACCACTCCGCCCAGAAGTCGACCACCACCGGCCGGTCGCTGGCCAGCACGGTGGCGGCGAACGTGGCGTCGGTGACCGGCGTCAGTCGGGCCTGTTGCGTGTCCTGAGGCATGTTTCCTCCCGATGGGCGATCGCGCGGGCGAGCTGGTCGTGCAGCTGTCGGCGGACCGCGCCGAGCCGGTCGAGGTAGTCGTCCACCTCGGCGAGCTTGCGCCGCAGCACCGCGACGGAATCCGGGCACACGTCGCCGGAGCTGTTGCCGGCCCGCAGGCAGGCCACGAACGGGCGGATGTCGTCCAGGCCGAAGCCCACCGCCAGCAGCGCCCGGATCTCGTGCACGACGCGCAGCTCCGCCTCGTCGTAGATCCGGTAGCCGTTGGCGGAGCGGCGTGGCCGCACCAGCCCCTGGGTCTCGTAGTACCGCAGGGTCCGGGTGCTCGTGCCGGCCCGTTCCGCCAGCTCGCCGATCCGCATCCCCACCTCCCAGCCCGCCCTCCCTCGGCACCCCACGCTAAACCTTGCCGCCGACGTCAAGGCAACCCCGAGGTGAGGAGGCGGTGGGCGGGGGTATGCGGCGGGGTGGGAGGTGTGGGATGGAGACGCGTGAGGTGACGGTGCCGGTGGTGGACGGCGGGCTGCCGGCGGACGTGATGGTGCCCCAGGGGGCCGTGGGGGTGGTGCTCTTCGCGCACGGCAGCGGCAGCTCGCGGCACAGTCCGCGCAACGTGGCCGTGGCGCACCAGCTCAACGACCGGGCGCTGGCCACCGTGCTGGTCGACCTGCTGACCCCGGAGGAGGACGCGCGGGACGCGGTGACCGCGGAGCTGCGTTTCGACATCGGGATGCTCGCCGAGCGGCTGGCCGCCATCGTCGACTGGATGGCCGCCGAGCCGACGCTGGGGGAGCTGCCGATCGGGCTCTTCGGCGCCAGCACGGGCGCGGCCGCCGCCCTGGTCGCCGCGGCCGCCCGCCCGGGCAAGGTGGGTGCCGTGGTGTCGCGTGGTGGTCGGCCGGACCTGGCCGGCAGCTCCCTGTCGGCGGTGCGTGCCCCGACGCTGCTGCTGGTCGGTGGCCTGGACCAGGAGGTGATCGTGCTCAACGAGCAGGCGCGGGACGACCTGGGCGACGTCGCCGAGCTGCGGATCGTCCCCGGCGCCACCCACCTCTTCGAGGAGCCCGGAGCCCTGGAGCAGGTGGCCGACCAGGCGGGCACCTGGTTCACCACCAAGCTCCGTACCCCGCATCCCGCCTGACCCGGGCCGCCCGGCCGGGTCAGGCGACGGCGGCGATACCCGACGGGCGTCGATCCGACACCCAGGGCCGGAGGATCACCAGCCGGGGTAGCGGACCCCGCTGATGTTCACTCGCAGACTGAACAGTGAGCTGGAGGCGCAGATGTAGAGCTCGTTGCGCTTCGGCCCGGCGAAGGTGAAGTTGGCGACGACCTCGGGCAGGTGCAGCTTGCCCAGCAGGGTCCCGTCCGGGTCGAAGCAGTGCAGCCCGTCGTGTGCGGCGGCCCAGACCCGCCCCGCGTCGTCGAGGCGGATGCCGTCGAACGAGCCGGCGTCGCAGGTGGCGAAGACGTCGCCGCCGCGCAGTGTGCCGCCCTCGGTCACCTGGAACCGGCGCAGGTGCTTCGCCCGCGTGTCGACGACGTAGAGCTCGGACTCGTCGGGGCTGAAGGCCAGGCCGTTGGGCTGCCCGAAGTCGTCGGCGACGAGGTGCACCACGCCGTCGTGCGGGTCGACCCGGTAGACGTGATTGCCGCCGATCTCGCTCTCCGCCCGGTGCCCCTCGTAGTCGCTGTCGATGCCGTAGCTGGGGTCGGTGAACCAGATCGACCCGTCGGAGCGTTCGACGACGTCGTTCGGGCTGTTGAGGCGCCGGCCCCGCCAGTGCTCGGCCAGCACGGTGTCGGTGCCGTCCGCCTCGGTGCGGGTGACCCGCCGCCGGCCCTGCTCGCAGCTCACCAGCCGCCCCCGCCGGTCGACGGTGTGCCCGTTGGCGTAGCCGGCCGGCTGGCGGAACACCCCGACCGCGCCGCTGGTCTCGTCCCAGCGCAGCAGCCGGTCGTTCGGGATGTCGCTGAAGACCAGGTACCGCCCGGCGGGGAACCAGGCCGGGCCCTCCAGCCAGCGGCCACCCGTCCAGAGACACTGCACCCACTCGTCGCCGTTGCCCCGACGGAACCGCTCGTCGAGCACCTCGAACCGCGTCCTGAACCGGTCGGCCATGACTGCCTCCACTCTGTGACTCACGTTCGGGAGCAAGCTAACATGACCGAACCAGAATCGGTGCAGAAGATAATCTCCGAACGAAGGAGGGCTCGTGGACGACGTGGACCGGAAGTTGCTCGCCGCGCTGCAACGCGACGCCACCCAGTCGTACGCCGCACTCGCCGGCGCGGTCGGGCTCTCCACCGGCGCCGTCCACGACCGGGTACGCAAGCTGCGCGAGCAGGGGGTGATCCGGCGGACCACGGTGGACGTCGACCCGGGCGCGGTCGGCCGGGGGGTGCTGGCGTTCGTGCTGGTCGAGGCGAACGCCTGGATGGGTGACCGGTCCACCCACGCGGCGCTGGCGGCGCTGCCCGAGGTGGAGGAGGCGCACGTCATCGCCGGCCCTGCCTCGCTGCTGGTCAAGATCCGGGTCGGTACGCCCGAGCAGCTCCAGGCCAGCCTGCGCCGACTCTTCCAGGTGGAGGGCGTCACCGGTACGCAGACCGTGGTGGTGCTGGAGAGCTTCTTCGAGCGTCCCCTCGACCCGTACCCGCAGAGCCCCTGACCGGGTGACCTGCGGCGGCCGCTCGTTGCCCGGGGCGACAAAAATCCGTCAACTCGCCCGGATCCTCACCCACTGATCCGACCGGTCGCGCCCTCCCGTCCTCACGAGGGGCGGGAGGGTGCCTCCGTCGACGCCACCACTCCGGCTCCCGCAGCGGCACGACCTCGGCCCCGTGCCGCTCGCGGAACCAGGCGGCGAGCTGGGTCTCCAGCACCAGCTGCTCGCTGGCGGCGTGCGACACCCCGACCAGGGTCATCGACGTCCCGGCCGCGAACTCGCGGACCTGGTCGTACTTGCGGCGGCCGTACTCGCCCTCGATCCGGACGTGCAGCTCGCCGGTGAGGTACGCCTGCGCACCGAGCCGCTCGGCGTAGGCCATCTCCTCGACGTGGTCGCCGACACCGCCGACCACGGCGATCCGCTCGATCACGTCCCGGCGTCGCCCCGCCACCTCGACCAGGTCGACGCCGAAGATCTCCCTGGCCCGGGCCACCAGGTCGGCGCTGCTGCACGGCGACACCTCGCAGACCAGTCCGGCGTGGCCGTCGCCGTACGGCCAGAACCGGTCCACGATCGTGCCGTCGAGCGCCGCGACGATGGCGGCGGCGGTGCCGACCCGGAGCGAGGTGTCCATCGGCGCGTGGCAGGCGTAGAGGCTGACCCCGGCGTCGCGGAGCTGCGCGAAGCGGGCGGCCGGGATGGGCACGAAGCCCTCGGCCCACACCCCGGACGGGTGGCCGTTGCGCAGGTCGATCGGGTGGTGGGTGACCAGCAGGTCGCCGGGCGCGGCGGCGGGCAGCCACCGGTCCAGGACCTCCGCCGAGGGGAAGCAGGCGACGAAGACCCGGCCGACCTCGGGGCGGCCCTCGATCATCAGGCCGTTGAACCGTTCGGCGAAGCGGGGCGTGACGTACCGCCGCCAGTCGATCCCGGCCTCGTCGTGCACCCGCGGCACGTGCCGCCGCATGGCGGTGTCCGGCTCGGCGTCCGCCAGCTCGAAGAGGTCGTCGAGGTCGGCGGTGAGCGTGGCGAGCGCCAGCCTGCTGGTCATGGCGGCACGCTAACCGCGGGTCCCCCGGCCGGCCAGCCGATTACCTTTCGTGCAGCAGGACGGGCAGCTCGCCGAGGTTCGTGAGGACATGGCCCGCCCAGGCCGGGTCGGTGTCGTTGTGCTCGGTCGTCCGGAGCACCGTCATGCCGACCGCGGCCGCGCCGGCCAGCTCGCCGTCCGCGCCGTCGCCGACGAAGAAGCAGTCGGCCGGCTCGGCGGCCAGCCGTTCGGCCGCCGTCCGGTAGATCGCCGGGTCGGGCTTGGCCAGGCCGACCTCGCAGGAGAAGACCGCCACGTCGACGCGGCGGGCCAGCGGGCTGGACCGCCACGCCTCGGCGGTCTCAGCGGTGGCGTTGCTGAGCAGGCCGACCGGGTGACCGTCGGCGCGCAGCGCGTCCAGCACGGCGAGGGTCTCCGGCGCGACGCGGGCCAGCAGCCGGCAGGCCAGCTCCCGGCGGTGTGCGGCGGCCCGGGCGACCTGCTCCTCGGTCGGCGTGCCGCCGAGCCGCCGGGCGAGGGTCCGTACCGTCTCCTCGGTGTCCCAGCCGGTCATCCGGTCCCGCCAGGTGGCGTGGTACGCGGCGACCAGCGCGGCCGGCGCCACCCCGACCATCAGGGCCATCTCGCCGATCACCCGGTCCCGCTCGGGGTCGCCGCCGGGCACCAGGGTGTGGAAGAGGTCGAAGATCACCGGACGCGGCACGCTCCCGATGCTATCGAGGGCCGACCGGCCCTGAGGACGACGAAGGGCCGGCCTCCCCCGAGGGAGGCCGGCCCTTCGTGCGGCTCGGTCAGGAGCTGTAACCGCGGCCCGCGATCCAGTTGGCCAGGTCGGTCACGCCCATCCAGTACGTCGGCTCGTTCGGGCTGGCCGGGTCGGCGATCAGCACCGTGTTGCCGTCGTTCTTGTACTCCACCACTGTCAGGTAGTGACCGGGGTAGCTGTGCGCGGCACCGTCGATGTCCAGCGCGCTGCCCAGGACGTTGGCGACGACCGGACGACCCTGGTCGACGGCGGCCTTGACGTCGACCCGCAGCCGCTCGATCTGATCCTTGGTCGCCACGTCGTCCCGGATCTCAGTGGTCTTGTACTTGCCACCGGTGTGCTCGTTGAGCACCCGGGTGATGTCGATGGCCGAGTCGGTGCCGTTCTCGGTCGTGCCGAGCTGCTTGGCCAGCTCGTCCTGGCTGACTTCCTTGCCCTCGGCCGAGAGCGCGATCCGGGTCGAGGCCGGGCCGCAGTAGAAGTAGTTCGGCTGGGCCTCGTACTCGTAGCCGGCGCTGCGCTCGCTCTTGTCGGCGCCCTTGCCGTTGCCCTTGCCGTTGCCCTTGTCGGCGACGACGGGCTTCGCGTGCGCCGGGGCGGCGTGGGCGGCCACGGCCGGGCCGGCGACGACGCCACCGGACATGACCAGACCGGCGACGGACAGCATGCTCTTACGGAAGATCGAGTTCATGTCGAAGCTCCATTCGGGGGGTTGCCGTCCCGCGGGACGTCCACGGGACGGAGCACCAGGAGTGGCGCTCGGCTTGCTCTCGGGGGATCGGGGCGCGGCCCCGCTTCACTCACCGGGAAAACGACGACCGCCGGGACCCGCCCGGCTCGGTCGTACGGAAGTACTAACGGTCCGTAGCTGCTCCTGATTCCGCTGCCGGGGTGGCGCCGGACACCCCGAACCGGACACCGGGCGCAAAACACCGGACACACCCCACCGGGCGCGCGGAGCAGGGTCAGGCGGTGACCGGCAGGCTGCCGAGCAGGCGGGTGACGGTGATCTCGATGACCACGCGCCGCGGGTTGGGGCGCGGCTGGCGATAGCGCTCGGCGTACCGGCGCTCGGCCTCCGCCACCGCCTCGGGGTCGCTGCGCAGCACGGCCCGCCCCTCGACGGTCAGCCACCATCGGCCGGCCACCTGGCAGACCGCCACCGGGGTGCCCGCCGGGCCGGCCGCCGCGACGTGCCGCGCCTTGGCCGAGGTGCCCGAGGTGATCACGCGGGCCAGCCCGGCGTCCGGGTCGAAGGTGACGCCTACCGGGACGATGTGCGGGGTGCCGTCGGGCCGCAGCGTGGCCAGCGTGGCGAGGTGCCGGTCCCGGAAGAAAGCCCTGACCCGCGCGTCGTGTGGGTCCAACCGGTGGTCGCCCGCCATGCCCCGTCCTCGGTACGTCGATCCGGGGCCGGCCGCCGGCCCCGGCTCGATCATGACACGGGACGGTGCGGGCGGCCCGGCGCTGCCGGGGACTCCGACCGGTCGGGCAGCCCTTGCTGCGCCGCGCGGTGCCGGGCGACCAGCCGGCCCAGGTAGAACAGGGCACCGGCCAGCACGCCCATGTCGTCCAGGTAGATCGGGTCGGGGAGCAGGTCGACCGGGAGGATCGCGTAGATCAGCGCGCCGTAGAAGGCGACCTTGCCGCCGACGCCCAGCGCGCCGAGCAGCCGGCGGGTGCGCACCACCCGGACGGCGAGCCACACCGCGCCGACCAGCGTCGCCAGGATGACGACGCCGGCGAGCGCCACCAGGAGCCAGGTCTCACGGGACACGAGGTCACGCTAACCGAGCCGGGCCACCTCCGCCCGAGGAGTCAGTACGCCGGCACGGCCGCCCGGCCCCGGGCCACCGCCTCTCGGGCGGGCAGCTCCCGGGTGGTCTCCGGGCCGGCCAGGTCCACGATGGAGAGCGCCGACTGCGGCTCCGGGGCCGGACGGGTCGCCGCGTACGCCTCCTCGCGCAGGCTCCGCGCGGCGGCGGCGGCCAGCTCGGCGGCCCGCCAGGCGGCCTGCTCCCGCTCCCGGGCGGCGTCCTGCCGGGTGCGGAGGTTGTGCCGGACCAGCCGGCGCAGCAGCAGCTCCTGCTCCACCGGGTGCCGGCGCGGGTCCCAGCCACGGCGCCCGAGGATGTCGCTGAGCTGCTCGACGGTGATCTCCGCGCGGTCCTGCGCGTCCGTTGCCGCCCGGTGCAGCCAGCGCTCCCGGTCCGCGTACTCGGCGGGTGTCCGGGCCGTCCGGGGCAGGGGCAGCGCCGCAGCGGCCGCCAGCCGGCGGACGTGCTCCTCCGCCGCCTGGTACGCCTGCCACGCCTCCTCGACCTCATCCTGGGCCGCCAGCCACGCTGCCCGCCGCCGCTCGGCGGTTGTCGCCGCGCGGGCCGCGGCCACCTCCAGCTCCTGCGCGTACCGGGCCTGCTCGCGGGAATGCTCGCGGGCCGCCTTGGCCAGCTCCAGGCTGCTCGGCCTGGCCGCCTCGCTGATCCGGTCGCCGAACACCGGGCGGAACCGGCCCGGGCGGACGATCAGGGCGGCGATCACGATCGCGGCCACGGCGATCAGGGCCAGCCAGATCGCGGCGGCCTGGGGGACGTCGATCAGGACGGCGGAGAAGACGGTCTGCATCACCAGCACCTCGTGGTGGGTCGTTCGGGAGTTGCGGTCTGGGGCCCGGTCGACGGGCGGCGGGTCGCGTGGTGGGGCTGTACCCGATGGGCGGCGCGGGAACACCAGGGCCGCGCGGGCGGCCGGCGCGATCAGGCGCGCGGCGGGCCGCGGCGGGCGACCGACTCCCGGCCGGGATCGGCGGGGGGCAGGACCGGGGCGGCGTCCACCCGCGGCGACACGGCGTCGCGGTCGAGGTGGCGCGACGGTACGCCGGTGGCCGGCGCGGTCGACGCGGCGCGCAGCTGCCGGGTGGGGGAATCCACGGTGGTCACCCCGGCGTCGGGGGCCCAGGTGATGGTGGCACCCAGGCCGTGCCCGGCGGCCACGGAGCCGGTCAGGGGCGGGCCCGCGAGAGCGTCGATCGCCCCTTGGGCGATCTCGACGCCGGCCGGCGGTCGGACCGTCGCGGCTGGACGGAGGGATTCGCCGGGGGCGGGGACGGCCAGACCGTTGAGCCCGACGGCGAGCACCAGGGCGGTCGCCGCCATCCGGGTGAATCGACGCAGCGAGCGCAGCGTCGCCGCCCACAGGGGCGGGGTCAACGCTACGGACTGCACCGTTTCAACCTATCGGTCAGATCCGCCTCGTGCAGCTCGACGATCACTCCGATTGACGTGACCCGCCCCACGATGCGCTGTGGACAGACGGTGCCGGCCGTCGACGGCCCTAGGTATTACCCGGACGGCCGCAACGAAACGGCGCGGCGCCCCTTCGGAGAGGGACGCCACGCCGTCAGGTCAGGGTGCGGTCAGTCGGTGCCGCCGAGGACCGGGGGCGGAGCCGACCGGCCGTCGCCCCAGACCATCTCGTCCTCGGTCAGCCAGGTGAACCGCTCGTCCGACTCGTCCTCGTCGTGCTCGCCGTGCTTGCCCAGCACGCCGTTGCGCCCGGCCATGGCGGGACGCCCGCTGGTGCCCCGGCCGCCGTTGGACCGGCCCTCGGCCTCGACCACGAGGCCACGCCCACCGGCGAGCCGCCCGGTGCCGGCCGCCGCCCGGTTCTCCATCCCGCCGATCCGGCCGGAGGTCGGCGTGTTGGAACCGGCCAGCGAGCCGGTCCCCACCCCGGGCAGCCCGAGGAGCGAGTTCCCGCCAGCGGTCGGCACGGTCGAGGGTCCGCCGGCGATGTTGGTGGGGAGGCCCGCCATCGGGCCGGTGCTGGTCAGCGGCGGGGCGGCACCGGCGAGCGAGGTGCCGGTCGGGTCGACGGTGCCGATCGAGCCGACGCTGCCCGGCTGTCCCGCGCCGGGCTGCCCGGTGCCGGCGCCCGGGCCGAACGTTCCGGAGTTCGGCCCGCCGGAGGGTGTGCCCACCGACGGCCCGTTCTTCAGCGAGGAGCCGGGCGGGTCGGAGTGCCCCGGCAGGCGGTTGTCGGGCTCCTCCGGCACGACGATCCGGCCGTACGCGGAGAAGTCGTAGCCCTCGGCCAGGTCGGCGACGACCTTCACCATCCGCTGGTGCGCCTTCTCCTGCTCGGCCTGGTCCTGCTCGTGGCCGACGACCCCGCCGATGACCGCGCCGGGCAGGCCACCTACGAGGAAGCCCTTGGCCGCCCCGGACAGCAGCTTGTCGTTGTCGTCGGTCTCCTCCGGGCTCTCCGTTTTGGACTGGGCGGTGCGCAGCTCGGAGGCCATCATGTCGAGCGCCTGCCGGATGCCGGCCATGCCCTCGGCGAGGTTGCCCGAGTAGTCGACGACCAGGTTCAACCGCTGCTGGAACTCCCGCGACGCGTCGCCCGTCCAGGTCTTGGCCAGCGCCTCCAGGTCGCCGGTGAGGTCCCGGCCGAGGCCCTCGAGGGTGTCCTTCAGCGAGCTCCACTGGGCGCTGAGCGAGTCGACCTGCTTCGGGTCACCCGAGGTGACGCCGTGGTAGAGCTCCTTGTGGCTGACGTGCTCGTAGCGCTGGGTGTACTCAGACACGCGGATCCTCCCCCTTCGCCGGCTTCATCGCCTCGGACAGCCCGGAGAGCGCGGCGATGATGTCGGCCGCGGCGGCCGCGTTGCGCGCCTCGGTGGTCCGGTAGTTGGTCATGATCGTCTTGGTCGCCTTCCGGGCGGCCACGATCGCCCGGTGCAGCCGCTCGGCGTGGTCGACGAAGCTCTGGTGCGTCGTGGCATAGCGGCGGGCGTTGTCGGTCGCGTCGGTGAACGAGCCCAGGGCCGGCGGCCGGCACTGCATCTCGGTGTTGAGCTTCTTCAGCACCGACTCGGCCTCGCTCAGCCGTCCCTCGAGCCGCTGGTGAAAGTCCTCCAGGGACAGTACGTCTACTGTCGTGCGCCCGCTCATGGCTGCATCCCCGTAGTCATCGTCGAGAACCGTTGGCCAGGCTCAGGTTAGTCGACCCGGGCCAATGGAGGCGACCCGTTCCGGCTCCAAGCCTCCACATCGGACGGCGTGGTCGGTCAGCCGCCCTGGGCCGGGGCCGACTCCGAGGGGCCCGATCCGTCCGGCCCGTCCGGATCGTCCTTCGCCGTGCCGTCCGGCCGGGCCCCCGGATCGAAGTACGCCAGGGCGTCCTGCCGCTCCAGCGTCGGCCCGGTCGGCACCAGCGCCAGCAGCGACGCGGGCACGGCCAACGGCGGCACGTCGCCGTAGCCGAGGGCCGCCTTCGCGTCCCCGGAGGCGGTGCCGAGCGGGTAGCGGACGCCCTGCGCGGTGATCAGGTAGACGGTGGAGCCGGCCGCCGCCTTCCCGGTCTCCCCGGCCGCGGCCTGCGCCAGCACGCCCTTGCCGCCCGGCAGCAGCACGCCCTCCGCGGTACGCACGGCGTCCCGGGAGCCCTGCCGCGCGGCGACGCCGGTCTCCGCGGTCAGCTCGACCGGGGGCTGGTCGAAGACCTCCAGCGTGGTGGTCGGCGGCTGGCCCGCCCCCGTCGCCCGATACGTGACGCAGAGCACAGTCCGTCCGGTCCGGACGTCGTGCAGCGTGGGCAGCCGCTGCGGCAGTCCCTCGGCGTCCAGCCGCTGGTCGGTCAGGAGCCGGCCGGCCTGGTCCGGCGTGATGTCGGTGATCTGGCCGCCGTCGCCGAGCAGCAGCAGCGCGGTCACCTCCTTGATCGCCACCAGCCCCTGCCGGGTCAGTACGTAGTACTGGTCGGCGGCCCGGAAGACCTGGCCCACCCTGGCCGGGCGGTCGGCCACCGCCAGGCCGCTGGAGCTGCCGAACCCGTCGATGCTCGGCTTCCGCAGCGGCGGCCCGACCGGCACCGCGTTGAGCAGCTGCTGGCCCACCGTGAGGTTCGGCGCGCCGGCCATCTTCAACGCCACCAGCGCCTGTTCGTCGCCGACCACCCGCAGCTGGGAGCCGCCGGTGAGCAGGTAGCGCGCGTCGTTCACCCGGACCAGCACCGCCTGGTCGGTGAGCGGCGTGCCGCCCGGCAGCTGTCGGTCGATCACCAGCCGGGTGGTCGAGCGCTGCGGATCGACCGGGTCCGGCACGTCGCAGACCGACCAGGGGAGGCCGACCAGCGACTTCCGGTCCGGCACGTCGTCCGGGGCGCCCACGATGCCGACGGCCCGGCCGCGCGCCCGGTCCTTGATGGAGGCCTGCGACATGGTCCGCACCGGCGGGTCGGCCTCGTCGAGGATGAGCCGGGCGGAGGCGTAGTTGAGCGTCGGGTGGAGCTTCCCGTCGGTGAAGACGTACGTGGCGCCGGTCTCCCGCTCGATCACCAGCGTGTTCGGCTCCAGCGGCGCGGCGTTGCCGGTGAACTGCCCGTACGCGCCGGCGCCGCCGAGCACGATGGCGGCGACGATGACGCTGCCGAACACGGCCATGCCGAGCCGGCGCATCGGCAGGTCGTTGGTCTCCGGGTCGCCGGAGAGCAGTGCGGAGACGATGCGGCGGGTGACGAAGCGGTACGCCTGCACCTGATCGCGGCGGGTCCGCATGACTAACCTCCGGCGGGGGTGGGTCCGCGACGATCAGGTCCGAACTCCGCCGCGGGCTTCCCTACGATAAGGGTCCGTCGGGGCTTCACCGGGACCCCGCCCGCCCTCCCGGCGACGCACCGATCCGGCGGATGCCCAGGATGTCCAGAAGGGACGCTCACCGATGACGCAGGTCCAGGCGCCACCCGGTCGCACGGCCACCGCCCCCGCCGTGGGGGACGACCGCCCGGTCACCCCGGCCGACCGGCGTCGGCGCGGCCGCCTCGGCCCGGTCGTCGTCGGCCAGCTGGTGGTGCTGGAGTGCGCCGCGCTGGGCGTGTGGTTCGCCACCGGCGGTCCCGCCTGGCTGCTGCCGGCCGTCGGCGGGCTGGCCCTGCTGGCGGTCGTCGCCGCCTTCGCCCGGCGGGGTGGCCGCTGGTGGTACGAGGACCTGATGCTCCGCCGCCGGCTGCGCCGTCGCCGGGAGCGGGCCCGGGGCGCGGTGCCCGCCGGCGACCCGCGGCTGGCCGCGCTCGCCCCGGAGCTGACCGTGGTCGAGCTGACCGAGCGCGGCACCCGGCTCGGCATCGGGCAGGACGAGCGGGGCTGGTTCGCCGCGGTCGCGCTGACCGGCCGACCCGGTGCCCCCGCCGGCTCGGTCGAGGCGGCGGTGGTGGACCGCGCGGTCGCGGTGCTCGCCGACTTCACCGGGCCGATCACCCAGACCCAGGCCGTCTCGCACACCCTGGTCTGGTACCCGGCGCCGGGGGCTCCGCCGGCCGCGCACCGGACGGTCTGGGTGGCGCTGCGGCTCTCCGTCGCCGACGCCCGGGCCGAGGCGGTGAGCCGGGGCGGCGGCATGCGCGGCGTGCACCGTACCGTCGCCGCCGCCATGGGCCGGCTGGGCAAGGCGCTGAACGCCGCCGGCCTCGGCCACCGGGTCCTCGGTCGCGACGAGCTGCACGCGGCGGTGGTCTCCGGGGCCGGGCTCGACCTGGCGCCGGAGTCGCCGGTGGAGAGCTGGACCAACCTGCGCGGCGGCGGCTGGACCCAGCGCTGCCTGGCCCTGCGGGTACGCCCCAACGGCTCGCTGGGGGCGCTGGTGGACGCGGTGACCGCCACGTCCGCGCCGTCGCACACGGTCGCGGCGGTGGTGCTCCCCGGCGGGCGCCGGGTGCCGCCGCTGCTGCGGGTCGCCGCGATGGACGGCCACGCCGGGGCGCTGGTGAAGGTCGTCCGGGACGTGGCCAAGCGGTCCGGCGTACCGGCCCGCCCGCTGGACGGGCAGCACGGTCCGGGCGTCTACGCCACCGCGCCGGTGGCCACCGCGATGGGCACGGTCACGGTCGAAGGTTGACGATCCAGCCGTAGAGGCCGCAGACCCAGACGGCCAGCGGTACCACGGCGACGATCAGCAGGATCTCGACGAGGTCCAGGGTCCGCCCCCAGACCGGCGAGATCGGCTTGCCCGCCACGCTCAGCCCGTAGATCAGGCTGATCACCGCGGCGAGCAGCAGCCCGCCCAGGATCAGCCCGAGCCGGACCGGCAGCGAGCCGGCGCCGAAGGTCGCCGCGGCGGACAGGCCGAGGCCGAGAGTGCCGGCGAGCAGCACCGGCGTGCGCTGGGCGCGGCCGCTGAACGGGCGGGCCCGCAGCAGCGAGAGCAGGGCCAGGACGAGGCAGAGCAGCACCGCCGGCAGCCGGCCGTTACCGGCCAGCACGAGCTGACCGCCCAGGACCAGCAGCGACACCGTCCACAGCAGACCGGTGAGGAAGGCGTCGGCGCGCTCGCTGTTGCGCAGCACCTGCGGGCCGTCGACGGACTCGGTGTCGGACTTCAGGTCGTCCGGCCCGGTCGGGATCGACGGCACCGGCAGCCGGGCCAGCCGGAAGGCGATCATCGGCAGCGCCGGCAGGGCGGCGAACGCGACGGTCGCGATCACCGCCGCGGCGGCCGCCGCGCCGATGCCGAAGGCCAGGCTGAGCGCCGCGCCGACCGCCACCGCCACGCCGACCGCGACCGCACCGAGGAACAGCGGCAGCCGGTCCCCGACGGCCAGCGCGGCCACCGCGCCGAAGAGCACCACCGCGGTCGCGGCCATCAGCACGTGCGGGCTGGCCAGGTCGGTCAGCTTGCGGTCACCGGCGAGCACCAGCAGGCCGCCGATGGCCGCGTAGCCCAGGCCGGCCATGGCCAGCACGGCCCCGGTACGGCTGTCGCCGGCCGCCCGGGACAGCACCGCGGCGGTCACCAGCAGGGCGAGCGCGACCACCAGCGCGGCCAGCGCGCCGGGTAGCTGCGGCGGGCCGGCGAAGAGCGCCGCCACCGCGCCCGCCGCGAGGGTCGCCCCGGCGAAGAGGACGGCGAACGAGCGGGTCGTGCCGACCTGCCAGGTCCCGGGACGCTGGTTGGTCGCGGTGGCGACGGCGTCCACCACGTCGTCGAAGACGATCTCCGGTGCGGCCGCGGCGCGCGGGTTGAAGTAGAGCACCTCGCCGTCGCGGACGCCGAGCTGCGCGGCGGTACGGCCACCGTCCAGCGCCGGCCCGCCGAGCCGGGACAGGCTCCAGCCGCCGTGCCGCACGCCCTCGTCGGCCAGGTCCTCGCCGGCGTACCGCAGCAGTGTGGGCAGCAGGTCGGCCAGCGGAACGTCCGACGGCAGCGCCAGATCCATCCTGGTCCGCGGCGCCACGATGGTGATCCGGCTCAGTCCGCCGGTCGCGGTCTTCGTCGCCACTGTGGCCTGCTTCCTGCTAGTTGCTCATTGCTGAGCGGTTCGGATAATTCGCTCTCCGTCCGGCGGTTGCCGGGCTGGAGTCCTGGACCGGCAGTCTGGTCCGGTGGCGATCGGTCCTATCCTGCAGGATCTGCTTCACCTTGTGGTGTGGGGTGTGCAGGGCGATGTCGGGGTCGCCTGCTCGCTGCAGGATGTTGATCGCGGCGTTCACGTCTGCCTGCCACACCACCCCGCACCAGGTGCAGTGAAACCGGTCCCCGCTGCGTCGGCCGAGTCGGCCGCAGCGGTGACAGGTTTGTGAGGTGTAGGCGGCGTTGACGGGAACGAGCGCAGAACCTCTGCGCTCCGACACGTTTCTGAGGGCCTCGGCGGTGACCCCTTTGGTCCACGCGGCCAGGCGCCGGTTGACGTTCTTGCCGAGCGTCTTGCGCCCGGCGAACCTTCGGGTGAGGTCTTCGGCGATGACGGTGGCGGCCTTGTCGACGACCCGATGTACGGCGGTGAAGATCTCCGTGCGCACCCGCGCTCGGTGGCGGGCGGCTTGCCGATCCCGTTTCACCGTCCCGAGGTTGTTGACCGTGATCCGGTGTGCTTTCGCGTGGTCGCCACGAAGGGCGGCGTTGTTGGCGATCGAGCGCAGCTTCGCCCGCCGCCGGTTACGGTCCTTCAACCGGTCCGACTCGGCGGTCAGCAACTCGCCGAGGCCCCTGCCGTGGCGGCCGCCGTCGGAGTCGGTCAGGGCCTCGGTGTAGCCCTTGTCGACACCGATCGTCCGCTGCCCGCAGGGCCGCTGCGACGACCGCATATGCGAGGCGTCGATCTGGTAGTGCACCTCGACCCGGCCGCCCCGCAGGATCAGCCGCAGGGTGCCCGTCGGGGCCACGGTCGTAGACAGTTGGATCTTGACCATCTTGCGGCGTTCGAGGCCGGGAACGGCCAGCCACAACCGGCCGCGCCCGTCGACGATCGTGTTGTGCTTGTCGGCACGCACCACGATCTGATCGTGCGTGCGGTTGCGGCCACGCCTCCAGCGCGCGCGCATCTGCCGAGCCAAGAACGGGTCACCAGCCCACCGGTCAGCCTTCAACGCGGCCAGCATCCGCTTTCGCTCGCTTGGATCGCTCGCGCGCCGGACGACCGCCCGACGCACCTCGACCTTGGCCGCCTCCAGGTTCGCCGCGATATCGGCCATGGCGTCGCGGACGGTTTCCTTCCACGCATTCGCCAACACACCGAACTGCAGATGCGTACCGTCGGCCAACCACCGGTCCCGCACCTGCCGGTCCGTCTGCCCGGACCCCACACCGCTGACCGACCCGTAGCGCTGCCACACCTCACTACGAACCCGACCCAACCGGCGGGCTTGCTCCAGCAATGCTGCGTGCTTACTCGGGTTCAGGCCCATGGAGTAAGCGATCCGGGTCACCTTCACCGGTCGCCCTCCACGGTCAGGTCCACCCTTTGAGCTCCGTCTCGTAGCGTCGCTGACATCGCCCGGCAGCAGCATCCCACGCACGTCAGAGTCGTCGAAACCCGTCCCGACAAGCCCTCGGAGCAGAAGGCGAACTTGGATGGATCTGCGGAGAAAGTCGACAATCGGTCACCCCTCCTCGTGCTCGCCTACGATCCACCTCGGCCGCTGACGTCGCCCCCGTGGGTCCACGACGCCTCCGGGAGATTACCTACGATGGCGGTCGCACAGGTCGCCCACCCGACGCTTCGGGCCGTTGGCAGACCACGATCAGGGCCGCTTCTGGGGAGGTACAGCCGTGAGCACGGTGGTGTTCCGCCGGCTTCCGCGTCAACCGGGGCCCGCGCTGCCGCGCGGCGAGGTGCTGCTGGAGTCCCCACCGGAACTGCCCGAGCAGCAGCCTCGGGGCATGGGTCAGGTGTTGATGATCCTGCCGATGCTCTGCGGCGTCGGCGCGATGGCCTTCCTCTACGCGGGCCGTGGCGGCGGCATGATGACGTACGTCGCCGGCGGCCTGTTCGGCGTGTCGATGCTGGGCATGGCGGTCGGCACCCTGGGCAACGGCGGCAACGACAAGGCCGAGCTGAACGCCCAGCGGCGCGACTACATGCGCTACCTGGCCCAGATGCGCAAGCGCACCCGGCGGGCCGCCGAGCAGCAGCGTGCCGCGATGACCTGGCGGCACCCGGAGCCGGACGCGCTCTGGTCGGTCGCCGCGTCCCGTCGGCTCTGGGAGCGGCGGATCACCGAGGACGACTTCGGCGAGGCCCGGATCGCGCTCGGCCCGCAGCGACTGGCCGTGGAGATCGTGCCGCCGGAGACCAAGCCGGTGGAGGACCTGGAGCCGATGAGCGCGATCGCGCTGCGCCGGTTCGTCCGGGCCCACGCCAGCGTGCCGGACCTGCCCACCGCGCTGTCCCTGCGCGCGTTCAGCCGGGTCGCGCTGCGCGGCGAGCGGGAGGCGGTGCTCGACCTGGCCCGGGCCGCCCTGGGTCAGCTCGTCACCTTCCACGCCCCGGACGATCTGATCGTCGCGGTGGTGGCCGCCCCCGACCGGCAGCCGGTGTGGGACTGGGTGAAGTGGCTGCCGCACGCCCAGCACCCGGGGCGTACGGACGCGGCGGGCGCCCGCCGGATGGTCTTCGCCAGCCTCGCCGAGGCGGAGCTGGCGCTCGCCAACGAGCTCGGTGGCCGCCCCCGGTTCGCGCCGGAGGCGAAGCCGCTCACCACCGCCCCGCACCTCGTGGTGGTGCTCGACGGCGGCGAGGTCTCGCCGACCTGCGCGCTGATGGGTCCGGGCCTGCTCGGCGCCACGGTCATCGACCTCTCCGGCGCGGTCCCCCGGGACGCGGGCCGCTGGCTGCTCTGCCTCGACGCCGGGGACGGCACCGGGCTGGACCTGGTGCGGGGCACGACGACGTCCCGGCTGGGCCGGCCGGACCGGCTCACCATGGCCGGCGCCGAGGGGCTGGCCCGGCAGATCGCCCCCTTCCGGCTCTCCCAGCAGCAGGGCGCCAGCACCGAGGAGCCGCTGGCCCGCAGCATGGAGCTGCCCGACCTGCTCGGCGTCGGCGACGCGGCCACCGTGGACACCCAGCAGACCTGGCGGCCGCGCATCCACCGGGACCGGCTGCGCATCCCGCTCGGCCTCGGGCCGGACGGCAACGTGGTCGAGCTGGACTTCAAGGAGTCCGCGCACGAGGGCATGGGCCCGCACGGCCTGGTCATCGGTGCGACCGGTTCCGGCAAGAGCGAGCTGCTGCGTACGGTCGTGGGGGCGCTGGCCGTGACCCACTCGTCCGAGGAGCTCAACTTCGTCCTGGTCGACTTCAAGGGTGGTGCCACCTTCGCCTCGCTGGACGCGTTGCCGCACACCAGCGCGGTGATCACCAACCTCTCCGACGAGCTGCCGCTGGTCGACCGGATGCGCGACGCCCTGGCCGGCGAGATGAACCGCCGTCAGGAGGTGCTGCGGGCGGCCGGCAACTACGTCTCCCGGTACGACTACGAGAAGGCCCGGGCGGCCGGCGAGCCGCTGGAGCCGATGCCCAGCCTGCTCATCATCTGTGACGAGTTCAGCGAGCTGCTGGCCGCCAAGCCGGACTTCATCGACCTCTTCGTGATGATCGGCCGGCTCGGCCGATCGCTCGGCGTACACCTGCTCCTGGCGAGCCAGCGACTGGAGGAGGGGAAGCTCCGGGGGCTCGACACCCACCTGTCGTACCGGATCGGTCTGCGGACCTTCTCGGCGGTGGAGAGCCGGATCGTGCTCGGCGTGCCGGACGCGTACGAGCTGCCGAACGCGCCGGGCCACGGCTACCTCAAGACCGACACCAGCACGATGCTCCGGTTCCGCGCCGCGTACGTCTCCGGCCCGTACCAGGCGCCGGGGCAGGCGCAGCGGTCGGCCCGGGCGCAGGTGCAGCGCCGGATCGTCCCGTACGGCATCGACTACGTCCCGGCGCCGGCCGCGCCGACCCCGGTGGAGACCGCCCCGGAGCCGGAGCAGGGCGGCGACGGCAAGGCCGTGGCGATGCTGGACGTGCTGATCGACCGGCTCCAGGGGCGGGGCCGCCCGGCGCACCAGGTCTGGCTGCCGCCGCTGGCCGAGCCGCCGGGCCTGGCCGAGCTGCTGCCGCCGCTGAGCGTGCACCCGACGTTCGGCCTGACCACCGCGGACTGGCCGGGGCGCGGTCGGCTCACCGTGCCGGTCGGCATCGTGGACCGTCCGTACGAGCAGTGGCGCGACCCGATGATGGTCGACCTGTCCGGCGCGGGCGGCAACGTGGTCATCGTCGGCGCCTCGCTGAGCGGCAAGAGCACCATGCTGCGTTCAATGCTCGCCTCGCTGGCGCTCACCCACACCCCGCGCGAGGTGCAGTTCTTCTGCCTCGACTTCGGCGGTGGCGCGCTGCGCAGCGTGGAGGGGCTGCCGCAGACGTCCGGGGTGGCCGGCCGGCGGGACACCGAGGCGGTCCGCCGGACCGTGGCCGAGGTGGTCGCGATCATCGACGAGCGGGAGGTCCGCTTCACCCAGCACGGCATCGACTCGGTGGCCAGCTACCGGCGCCGCCGGGCCGCCGGGGAGTTCGCCGACGACCCGTTCGGCGACATCTTCCTGGTGGTGGACGGCTGGAACACGCTGCGCCAGGAGTACGAGGAGCTGGAGCAGACCATCACCAACCTGGCCAACCGGGGCCTGGGTTTCGGCGTGCACGTGGTGGTCACCGCCGTGCGGTGGGCGGAGATCCGGATCAACATGCGCGACCTGCTCGGCACGAAGCTGGAGCTGCGGCTCGGCGACCCGGCCGAGTCGGAGATCGACCGGCGGGCCGCGCAGAACGTGCCGGTCGGCACGCCCGGCCGCGGTCTGACCCGCGACAAGCTGCACTTCCTCGCGGGGGTGTCGCGGATCGACGGCAAGCGCGACATCGAGGACCTGACCGAGGCGTCGGTCGCCCTGGCCGGGCACGTGGCGTCGAACTGGCCGGGCCGCCCGGCGCCGAAGGTCCGGCTGCTGCCGCGCAAGCTGCCGGTCGCCGAGCTGGCGAAGGTCATCGACCGGTCGGCGCCGGGCATCCCGATCGGGGTCAACGAGTCGGCGCTGGCCCCGGTCTACCTGGACCTGGCGAGCGAGGCGCACCTGACCGTGTTCGGCGACGCGGAGTGCGGCAAGACCAACCTGCTGCGGCTGATCGCCCGGGGCATCGCCGAGCGGTACACCCCGGCCCAGGCCCGGCTGGTCATCGCCGACTACCGGCGCGGCCTGCTCGGCGCGGTCGAGGGTGACCACCTGCTCGACTACGCGCCGTCCAACCAGGTGTTCAGCCAGGGCCTCGGCTCGATCCGCAGCGCCCTGCAGAACCGCCTGCCCGGCCCGGACGTCACCACCGCCCAGCTGCGCGACCGGAGCTGGTGGAAGGGCCCCGACCTCTACATCGTGGTCGACGACTACGACCTGGTCGCCTCCGGCGGCAACAACCCGCTCAGCGCGCTGCACGAGCTGCTGCCGCAGGCCCGGGACATCGGCCTGCACCTGATCATCACGCGTCGGGTGGGCGGCGTGGCCCGGGCGCTCTACGAGCCGGTGCTGCAACGGCTGCGGGAGCTGGACTCGCCGGGCCTGCTGATGTCCGGCAGCCGGGAGGAGGGCGCGGTCTTCGGCAACCTGCGGCCGAGCCCGCAGCCGCCGGGCCGGGGCACCCTGGTCCGCCGCCGGGACGGGCAGCAGCTGATCCAGACGGCGTGGACGGAGCCGGCCTGAGGCCGGGTCACATCGATCGATTCGGGTAGCGTGCGGGACGACCGTCGCTCGGTAGGGGAGGACCGTGGTGAGCACGTCGTGGGGTGACGGCGGTGCCGGTGACGCCGTGGAGAACATGTTGCGCCAGGCGCAGGAGCAGCAGCGCCGGCTGGCCGAGTACCAGCAGCGACGCGCCGACCTGCGGGTGACCGGGGAGAGCCCGGACGGCCTGGTCCGGGTGACGGTGGACGGCGAGATGAAGGTCGGCGACATCGACCTCAACGCCCGGGCGATGCGGCTGGACAGCTATTCGCTGGCCGAGTCGCTCCAGGCCGCGATCGACGCGGCGTACGCGGCCTTCGCCGAGCGCCAGCAGGAACTGATGACCGAGATGCTCGGCGGCTCGGACCTGGTCCGCCGGGCGCAGGCGGGCACCCTGACCCCGGAGGACTGGTTCCGACAGTTCGGGGTGGACCTGACCGACCCGACCCGCGGCCTGCGCCGCTGAGCTGGGAGGAGGAGCGGTGGCGAACAAGGTCGACGTCGACGCGATCCGCAAGGCGAGCAGGAATCTCGACGCCCCGGACGGCCCGATCCAGTACCTGCGCAACGTGCAGACGTTGCTGGAGAGCGTGAAACTGCCGGGCGACGCGCTGACCCTCTTCGGCGGCGCGACCGTGCAGGCGCACAACGCCTCGGTGGACGGTCACCTCAACAACGTCAAGACCGGCATCGAGCACCTGCACAAGGCGGCCGAGCAGCTCGAGCAGACCGCCAAGAACTGGGAGAAGTCGGACCAGCCGTGGGTGGTCAAGTGATGGCCGGTGCGGGCGACGGGGAGGACAACTGATGCCGGAGATCTTTCTCGCCAACGCGTCCGGGGCGGTGACCGGGACGCACACGGTCGCCGCGACGACGGCACCGGTACGCGGGCTCGCCGCCGCGGCCCGGGCCAACTGGATGTGGCTGGCCTTCGCCGGGGTGCTGGTGGCGGCGGTCGCCTACCTGGAGACGTTCGACAACGACGAGGTCAACAAGTCCATCAAGGAGTGGGGCGACGCTGCCCGGCTGCTCGGTGGGGACCAGTTCGGCGCGGCGCTGGAGCAGATCCCGCCCTCGGACAACGAGTGGGACTTCGACGACCGGGACGCGTTCGACCTGTTCCTGCGGAAGCTGGGCGCGGAGATCAACTCGCTGGCCGAGGCGTTCAACGCCAACAAGGACACCCTCACCTCGGCGCGGGACGCCTTCAACGACGCGGTGGACGCGTTGGTCGAGGCGCTGATCCCGATCCTGATCGCGGTGATCGCGTCGGTCGCCCTGCAGGCGTTCCCGCCCACCGCGCCCATCGCGGAGGCGATCGGCGTGGCCGGCATGGCCGCCAGCGTGGCGATCCTCGCGCTGGTCTTCGGCGACATCAGCGCGCTCTTCACCACCATCGCGGCCGGTTTCCAGGGCAACAACCGGTTCGCCTTCGTGTCGGACTCGCGTCCGGGCTGGGCGGCCACCGGCTCGGACCCGGACATCAAGGACATCAAGATCGACTGGGTGCAGGACTCGAAGTTCTACCAGTGACGGAAGGGGTCCGCCGATGGCCGATGTGGCCTACGTGCTCTTCGTGTACTTCCTGGTGACCGTGCCGGTCCTCATCGGGCTGGCCCTGGTCGCCCAGTTGACCCGGGCGGTGTGGGCCAGGCGGGCCGCCGAGGTGGTGCTGATCACGGGAGGCGCCGCGCTGATCCCGGTGGTGCTCGAGCGGGCCTTCGAGAAGCCGGTGCTCTGGCTGGTCGTGGCGCTGCTGGCGGTCGTGCTGGTGTTCGGGCTGACGATGCACGTGAAGTCGTACCGCCGGTCGTCCTGAGGGCGGCCGGCAGGGAACCGGGTGAGCCGACCGTCCACGTCGTACCGTCGCCGCCGAAATGCCTTGTGGTGCCGGGCTGCGGCACCAGGACGGTACGAAAGCAGGGCTGCGCGGGCTGGACGTCGTCCGCTACGGTTCGGAGGGAAGTGTCCGTCGGTGGGGTGTGTATGCCTTGCCGCGGGGGAGGGGCGCGGCGGATCCGCCGCCACGAAGATGACGGAAGGGTGTGAAGCATGGCGTTCGAGGTCAGTGCAGCGACTCTGCACACCGCCGCGAGTGACGTGCGGTCCACGCGCAGCGACGTCGACGGTGAGCTCAAGAAGCTGTGGAACGTGGTCGACGACCTGGCGATGGCCTGGAAGGGCCAGGCATCCACTGGCTTCCAGAGCCTGATGACGCGTTGGAACGAGGACACGGCCAAGCTGCTGCAGGCCATGGACAACATCGCGGACCTGCTCGACAAGTCGGGCACGACGCACCAGGTCAATGACGAAGAGCAGCAGCAGATGCTGGACAAGTTCCACGCTGCTCTCAACCCGTGATCCGCGAAGACAGGCAGAGGAGGAACTGATGAGCATCAAGGTTGACTACGCCGTCCTCGAGAGCAGCAACCAGCAGATGCAGGCCATCTCGCGGACCATCGACGAGAAGCTGGACACGCTGCGCTCGATGCTGACCAAGCTCGAGTGGGAGGGCCAGGACCGCGTCGCGTACCAGCAGCACCAGGCCCAGTGGGACGCCGCCGTGCGGGACATCAACAAGGTCCTGAACGACATCGGCCACGCGGTCGGCATCGCCCGCGAGAACTACATGACCACCGAGATGAGCAACTCGAAGGTCTGGAGCTGACCCCACCGATTCCGCTGCGGCTCCGCTCCGGCTCTGCCGGGGTCGGGGCCGTGGTGCGTTTCCGGGCCGGTCAGCCGTCCAGTTGCGCCGGACGGCGACCGGGGCGCCAGCCGCGCCGGCGGCCGAGGGTCAGGATCGGTCGAAGCGTCAGCAGGGCGCCGGCCAGCAGCGCGCCGACCACGGCCACCCAGACCGCCACGGTCCGCTGCCAGGCCAGCGGGTCGGCCGGCGGGGCCGGCTTCGGCATCGCGCCCAGCGGCGCGTCCTGCCGGGTCCCCAGCAGGCTGGTCACCGCCCGGTACGGGTCGACCGTGCCGTAGCCGACCTCGGCGTTGTGCCCGTCGGGCGGGTTGTCCGCCGTGCGGGTCAGCCGGTAGGCGACCTCCTCGGGCGTGAGGTCCGGGTGCGCGGCGCGGACCAGGGCGGCCACCCCGGAGACGTACGCGGCGGCGAAGCTGGTCCCGCCCTGCGGCTCGCCGAGGTATCCCGATCCCTGCGGCGCCGGGCCGATGATGTTCAGGCCGGGCGCGGCGATGTCCACGTAGTGGCCGCTGACCGAGCTGCCGACGTGTTTGCCCTGCTCGTCGACGCCGGCCACGGCGATGACCCCCGGGTACGCGGCCGGGTAGCCCGGCCGGTCCTGCTGGTTCTCCTGCCGGTTGCCGGCGGCGGCCACCAGGACCACCCCCTTGTCGAGGGCGTAGTCGACGGACTCCTTCAGCACCGGGTCGTCGAGCGTCACCAGGGACAGGTTGATCACGTCTGCTTTGTGGTCGACGGCCCAGCGGATGGCGTGCCCGATCTCGGCGGGTACCGCCGGGTCGAAGTTCTCCTTGTTCTCGGCGAGCACGCGGACCGGGAGGATTCTCGCCTCGGGCGCGATCCCGCTGTACGGCACGCCGGTGCCCTCCCGGCCGGCGATGATGCCGGCCACCAGGGTGCCGTGGCCGACCAGGTCGCACTGTCCCCGCAGCTTCACCAGGCGGTTGAAGTCCTCGCCGGGGAGCACCCGGCCGCGCAGCAGCGGATGGTTGGGCGAGACGCCGGAGTCGATCACCGCGACGGTGACCCCCTCGCCCTTGGTGACCCCCCAGGCCGAGGAGGGGGTGAGCCGGTCCAGCGCCCAGGTCGGTTCGGTCGGGGCGGGGTTGCCGGGCGGGCCGCACCTCGGTGCCGCCGCGGCGGGGGCGGGTGCCACCAGGACACCGCCGAGCAGCGCCGCGAGCGCTCCACTGAGGAGGGACCGGATCCGGTGCCCGGTACGGGCGTTCACCGTCGTCCCGTCCGGCCGCAAGCTGTCGCGCACGCGGTGAGACTACCGTCGTCGCGCCGCTCGCGCGGTGACGGGAGTGGGCCCGCTCAGTTCTCGGCGGGCTCGGTGGCCGGTTCGGCGGTGAAGAGCGCGAGCAGGGCGCCGACCTGCTGGTCGGCCTCCGCCGGGTGGCGGAAGTGGCCGCTCGGGTTGATCGTGTACTCGTTGCGCCGGCCCACCCGGGTGCGCCGGAGGTAACCGCCGGCTTCCAGGTCGGCGACGATCGCCTGAGCGGCCCGCTCGGTCACGCCCACCTCGCCGGCCACGTCGCGCAGCCGTGCGGTGGGGTTGCGGGCGATGGCCAGCAGCACGTGCCCGTGGTTGGTGAGGAACGTCCAGTTCCGGGCGCTCCCGTTCTCGCGTGCTGTCGTCGCCATGGTGGCCATGGTATGGCCCGCCCGCGTGCCCTGGCGGCCCTGGCCCGGCCCGGTGGCGCCGGCGGCGGGTCCACGCAGGTCGGGGACCGGCCGCTGGTCAAGTGTCGCGCGACGCATGAATTCTGTATCACGTAAACCTTGACGTACCTTCTGCTGCGTGTGACGGTGGTCGGCGAGGCCGCCTCTGCCGCCGGCCGGGTTGACCAGGTCGTTCCAGGCCGAGCACGAGGTGACTGCATTGACGCCGACCACTCCCGAGCAGGCGCTCGCCGAGTTGTACGCCGGAAACAACCGCTTTGTCACCGGCGTCCCGCGCCATCCCAACCAGGACGCCGGGCACCGGACCGCCGTCGCCGAGGGCCAGCAGCCCTTCGCGGTGCTGGTCGGCTGCTCCGATTCCCGGCTCGCTGCCGAGATCATCTTCGACCGCGGGCTCGGTGACCTCTTCGTGGTGCGGACCGCGGGCCACACCGCCGGCCCCGAGGTGCTCGGCAGCGTCGAGTACGCCGTCACCGTGCTCGGCACCCCGCTGGTCGTGGTGCTCGGGCACGACTCCTGCGGCGCGGTGCAGGCCGCCCGCGAGTCGGTCACCACCGGCACCTCCCCGGCCGGGCACCTCGGCGCGCTGGTGGACGCCGTCGCGCCCAGCCTGCTCCGGGCCGCCCGGAAGGGCGTCGAGGACGTCGACGGGATCGTCGACATCCACATCGCGCAGACCGTGGAGGCCCTGCTGGCCCGGTCCGCCGTGCTCGCCGAGCGGGTGGCCGCCGGGCGGTGCGCGGTGGTCGGCATGTCGTACCGGCTCAGCGCGGGTGAGGTGCGGACGGTGGCCGAGGTGCCGGCGGGCACCCGGACCCCGACGACGCCCGCCCAGGCCGGGCCCGTGGACCCGGCGACCGCGGCCGTCTCCGGCTGACCGTCCCCGACGTGCGAGAGCGGCCGTCCCGCCTGGTCGCGGAACGGCCCCTCTCGGCGTACGTCGGTCAGAGCAGCGACATGTGCACGTGGTCGGTGTGGTTGGAGGGCCCGCTGTAGGACTTCCAGCCGGTGGCCGGGAACCAGATCTGCCGGTTCCAGATCACGTAGTAGATGCCCAGCCGGTCGGCGTTGCGGATGAGGAAGGCGGCGACGTTGTTGCCGTACATCCGCATGTCGTTGTTGTGCCAGGGGGAGAAGCCGCTCTTCTGCAACGACCAGTCGCAGGCCCGGCCCTTCGGGTGCTCCCACGGCCCGCCGGACCGGTAGCAGCCCACGAAGCGGTTGAAGCCGGCCCGCTTGACCTCCTTGTAGGCGTGCAGCGTGCGCGGCGTGACGCAGCCCGAGGTGGTCGGGTCGTCCTCGCTGCACGACTCGGGCTTCCAGTCGCCGTCGGCGGTCCGGCCGGGGCCGATCCGGGCCACCGGGGAGGTGGCCGAGACCAGGCCGCCGGTGAAGCCGAGCCCGCCGACCAGCTTCAGCGCCTTCTCCGTCTCGGCCTTTTCCCGGGCCATCGTGTTGGCCTGCTTCTGCTGCTCGCGTACCTCGGCGTCGAGGGCGATCTTGGCCTCCTCGGCCCGGTTCTTCGCCGCGTTGACTTCGGCGAGCTTCTGCGCGTTCACCATGTTCAGCTCGTCCAGCAGAGCGGCCCGCCGGACGAACGAGTCGGGCGAGTTGCTCTCCAGCAGCATCGTCATCGCACCCAGCCGGCCGGTCCGGTAGGACTGCGCCGCGATGGCGCTGACCTGCGGGCTCAGGGCGTCGAGCTGGGCCTGCGCGTTGCGCACCTCGAGGGCCAGCTGGACCTGCCGCTTCCGCGACTTCTCCAGCTTCGCCTTGGCCTGGATATAGCCCCGGTTCGCGTCGGCGATGGCCTCGGTGATCAGCGGATCATCCTCGTCCTCGGGGGAGTGCCCCGAGGGGGTGGGGCTGCTGGGCGCAGCCGTCGCCGGGGCGGGGCCGGCGACGATGGCGAACGCGGCGAGCACGGCCACCACGGGTGTCAACCAGCGGCGCAGAGGTGCCGTCACAGTGTTCCCTTCCGTCGACCGCCGACCGGGTTAGCTGACGGGTTCGGGACGGAAGTGGCCCCTACCGCTGGCGCGGATTCACCCCAGGTACCTGGTTCCCCGGCTCGCCCTCGGGCGATTGGGCGGTGGCACCGCTGGCGCCGCTGCGCGCCTTCGGCGGTGACCGGCAGCGAGGTTACCTGAGAGTCCGGGCGGGGATCTACGTCCGGAAGCCGACCACAAGCCCCATTTTGCCGTGGCGCTGCGTGACCAGCATCGCGTTGGCAATCGGCCGTCACGCAGCGGAGTGTCACCATCCGCTCTCCGTGCTCCTCTGTGGTCCGCGCCACCCGACCGGCGCCCCGCCGAGGGCCTCGAGAGCGTCGTCCCGCGTCGCCGGCCGGGGCGTCGCCGGCGGTTCGCCGTCCGGCGCGGCGCCACGCCGCCCGGCGGTGGTCACCACCGCGGCCAGTCCGGTGGTCAACGGCACGGCGGCGATCAGGCCCAGCGTGGCCACCGCGCTACGGACGATCTCCTGGGCCATGAACTCGCTGGTGAGGATCTGGCTGACCGGCCGGGAGTCGGCGACGAGCAGGAGCAGCAGCGGCAGCGACGCGCCCGCGTACGCCAGCACGATGGTGTTGACCGTGGAGGCGATGTGCGCCCGGCCCACCCGGGTGGCCGCCCGGTAGAGCTGGGTCCGGGACAGCCCCGGGTTGGCGTGGGCCAGCTCGGTGACGGTGGCGGCCTGGGTGACCGTGACGTCGTCCAGCACTCCCAGCGAGCCGATGATGATGCCGGCCAGCAGCAGCCCGTGCAGGTCGACCTCGCGCTGGAACATGGACAGCGTGGTGGCGTCCTCGCTGCCGAAGCCGGTCAGGTGGGTGGCGGCGGTGGCCAGCGTGCCGAGGACCCCGGTGAGCACCAGGCTGCCCAGGGTGCCGAGCACCGCCACCGAGGTCTGCGCGGTGATTCCGTGGGTCAGGTAGAGCACCACGAACATGATCAGCGCGGCGCCGACGATCGCCACCAGCAGCGGCGGCTGGCCCGCGCCGATCCCGGGCAGCACGAAGCCGAGCAGGACGGCGAAGCTGGCGACCAGGCCGCCCAGCGCGGCCAGCCCGCGCCACCGACCGAAGGCCACGATGGCGACGGCGAACAGCACGGCCAGCCAGACCAACGGCGTACCCCGTTGGTGCTCGGCGATCTGGTAGCTCTTCGCCGCCGGGTCGGCCGGGTCCATCAGCTCGACCAGGATGACTTTGTCGCCGACCTCGACCCGGGGTGCTCCGGGGCCCGAGGGGACGGGCGTCGCCACCTGGCGGCCGGCGTCCGGGCCCTGCTCGGCGGCGACGGTGACCGTCCCGCAGGGCCCCGTGGACCCGCCCGGACCCGCCGGCGTCTCCGGTGTCGGCGGGCAGGGTTCGGTCACCACCCGGGTCACCGTGCCGTGGTAGCGCGGCACGTCCCCGCCGCCCGCCGACTCGCGGGTGTCCCGGGGCCAGAGCACCAACGTGGCGATCACCGTGATCACGAAGAGCGGCACCACCGTCGCGACGAGGAGTCGTCGTACGCCCGGTGGGGCGGACGGAGCGGGACGGGTGTGGTCGGCGCCCATGGCGTGTCTCCCAACGATGCACAGCGGGATACGTGTCACCGGGCCGGTCGGTTCACCGGGCCGGCCGGGCTGGCCGCAGGAAGGCGCGGGCCGGGGTCGTCGCCCGGAATGGTAGCCAGCCGGCCCCGGCGTCGAAGCGGACGAGGGGTCGCCCGACCGCCTCGGCGGTTCTCCCGGGGCGGCCCGGCGCGCCCGCTACCGTGAGGGACGTGGCGACGAGGGCGGCGGTGACCGGACGGTGGGTCCGGCTCCTGTTGCTGCTCTGCACCCTGGTCGGGCTGACCGCGATGCACACCCTCGGCCACGGGACGCACGCTTCCGCCGGGCACGCCTCCGCCGGCCACGCCGCCACGGCCGCGGTCGCCGTCGACGTGGCGCGGGACTGCCCGGGCGCCGGCTGCCACGTCCGCGCGCTGCCGCTGACGGACCGCGGGGACGACCCGTCCGGCTGGAGCGTCTGCCTCGCGGTGCTCGGCGCGTTCGCCGTCGCGCTGCTGGTCGTCGTCCTGCTGCGGCTCACGTCACGAGCCGTCGGCGCGGCCGCCGGCGGGCCGCTGCGGTCCGCCTCCGGCCCGCGCGCCCCGCCGCCCCGGCGGTACGGGCTGCGCCTGGCCACGGTGTCGGTGCTGCGCAGATAGGAGGCCCCGACGCGGGTGGACCGAGAACCGGTGCCCCGCGTCCCCGCCTGCTGCGTACGTTCCGACACCGAAAGGCTTTCACCGTGTACACCCGTACCTTCGCGCGCCGAGCCGCCCTGGCCGGCGCGACCGTCACCGCCGCGCTCGCCCTGGCCGCCTGCGGCGGCGGCGACCACTCGACGGCCGGCTCCGGCCACGACATGTCCAACACCGGCACGCCCGCCGCCGGGGCCTCGGCCTCGTTCGGCGACGCGGACGCGATGTTCGCGCAAATGATGATCCCGCACCACCAGCAGGCCGTGGCGATGGCGGAGCTGGCCGAGACCCGGGCCGCCGACCCCGAACTGAGGAAGCTGGCCGGGCAGATCAAGGCGGCCCAGGCACCGGAGATCGCCACCATGACCGGCTGGCTCACCGCCTGGGGCCGGCCGGTCGCCTCGGCGAGCGCCGGTCACGGCATGCCGGGCATGGACCACGGCATGCCCGGGATGATGTCCGCGGCCGACATGGCGACGCTGGCGACGGCGTCCGGCACGGACTTCGACAAGCAGTTCCTGACCATGATGATCGACCACCACGAGGGCGCGATCACCATGGCGAAGGACGAGCAGGCCCGGGGCGCCAACCCGGACGCCAAGGCGCTCGCCCGGCGGATCGTCACCGCCCAGCAGGGCGAGATCGACACCATGACGAAGATGCTCGGCCGCCTCTGAGCGGCGGCTGCCGGGTGCCGAGATCGTGCGCGGTCCGGGCACCCGGCGCCGGCCGGTCCGGTGACATGTCAGAGTCCGGCCCCTCCCGGTCGGGTTCAGGCGAGGCCGGCGCGACGGCGGCGGTACTCCTCCTCGTCGATCTCGCCCCGGGCGTACCGCTCGTCGAGGATGCGCCGGGCGGTGCCGGGGGCGTTCCCGGCGCGGTCGCGCTCGGTCAGCCGGAACACCAGCCAGACCAGCCCGACCAGCACCACCAGTCCCAGCAGGGACCAGATCCACATCCAGCCCATCATCGGGCCGTGCCACATCATCTGGCCGCCCTCCCGTCCGTACCCGAGGGTCGGCCGGTCCGGCGCGAGGGTGGTGCCGGTCCCGGTCGCCACCTCGAACGTACGTCGGCGTCGGCCCCGCCGGGACGGGTCGGGCGGCCCGACCCACGGGCCGGAAGTCCCGGCTCAGCCGCGCTTCATCAGCCGTCCGACGGCGGCCATCATCTCGGTCGCCATCTCGTCGGCGCGGCCCTCGGCGGCGCCCTCGTGCATGCAGTGCCGGGCGTGCCCGTCGAGCAGGCCGAGGCCGACCTTGTCCAGGGCGGCCTGGATGGCGGAGATCTGGGTCAGCACGTCGATGCAGTAGCGGTCGTCCTCGACCATCTTCTCGATGCCGCGGACCTGGCCCTCGATACGGCGGAGCCGCGCGAGCAGCTGGTCCTTGCTGGCGGTGTAGCCCCGGGTCGGGGTCGTCGGTGCGGTCATGAGATCGAGGATAGCGTACCCCTCGGGGGTATGGTACGGTCCTTTTCGTGGCCGATACCCCCACCGGGTATTGGTACGAAGACGAGTGGCAGCCGTCTCTCCTCCAGCTACCCCAGGGGGGTATAGGATGAGGGCGGCGGAAGGGAGATTGGCGATGGTCACCACCACGTACCAGGTGCAGGGCATGACCTGCGGGCACTGCGTCAACTCGGTCAGCGCCGAGGTGGGCGCGATTCCGGGCGTCAACGACGTCCAGGTCGACCTGGCCTCCGGCCGGGTCACCGTCAGCAGTGAGAGCCCGTTGGACACGGACACCGTCCGCGCCGCCGTGGACGAGGCCGGCTACGACCTCGTCGGGGCGTGACGGGTCCGCGGACCCGAAGGAACCGAGGTACCACGATGAACACGGCAATGAAGCTGAGCGGCTTCGCCCTCGGCCTCGCGGCGGTGTTCGGCGCGGCGTACGGGGCCGGTCACCTGACCGACCCCGTCGCCCCCGCCGCCGAGACCCGCCACGACACCACCGACCCCGGCCACCGCGACGACCACGCGGCCACCCCCACCGACCACCTGCCCGGCGGGCTGCTCGTCTCCGACCGCGGCTACACCCTGCACTCGGTGACCGCCCCCGCCGGCGAGTTCGCCTTCCGGATCACCGGCCCGGACGGCCGGCCCGTCACCCGCTACGACGTGGCACACGACAAGCGCATGCACCTGATCGTCGCCCGCCGCGACCTCTCCGGCTTCCGGCACGTCCACCCGGAGCTGGCCGCCGACGGCACCTGGCGGGTCGCCTCGCCGCTCGCCGGGCCCGGCGTCTGGCGGGCGTTCGCCGACTTCACCCCGACCGGTGGTGAGCCGCTGACGCTCGGGGTCGACGTCACCGTCCCCGGCCCGCTGACGGAACACCCGCTGCCCCCCCCGGCGACCAGCAGCACCGTCGACGGCTACACCGTCACCCTGACCGGTGCGCCGCAGCCCGGCCGCACCAGCCGGCTCACCCTGACCGTGAGCCGGGACGGCCGGCCGGTCACCGACCTCCAGCCCTACCTCGGGGCGTACGGGCACCTGGTGGCGCTGCGCCAGGGCGACCTGGCGTACCTGCACGTGCACCCGGAGGGCGCACCCGGCGACGGGCGGACCCCGGCCGGCCCCGCGGTAGCCTTCGCCGCCGAGGTGCCCTCGGCCGGCACGTACCGCCTCTACCTGGACTTCCGCCACGGCGACGCCGTGCACACCGCCGAGTTCACCGTCGTGGCCGGCGACGTCCCGCCGCCCGCCCCGCCGACCACCACCACCGCACCGACCCCGGACGCCGGCCACGGCGCCCCCGGTCACGGGCACAGTTGACAGGAGGTGCCGCGATGACATCGACTGCGAGGTCCCTGCCGGTCGCGCCGAACATGATCGAACTCGCGATCGGCGGCATGACCTGCGCCTCCTGCGCCGCCCGCGTCGAGAAGAAGCTCAACCGGATGGACGGCGTCGAGGCCACGGTCAACTACGCCACCGAGAAGGCCACCGTCCGGTACGTCGACGACGTCACCCCGGCCGACCTGATCGCCACCGTGGAGAAGACCGGCTACACGGCCGTGGTACCGCTGCCGCCCGCGCAGGCCGCGACCGAGCCGGTCGGCGAGCCGGTGGACGAGCTGCGCGGGCTGCGTACCCGGCTGTGGGTGTCGGTGGCGCTGGCCGTGCCGGTGATCCTGCTGGCCATGGTGCCGGCCTGGCAGTTCGACTACTGGCAGTGGCTGTCGCTGACCCTGGCGGCCCCGGTCGTGGTCTACGGCGGGCTGCCGTTCCACCGGGCCGCCTGGATCAACCTGCGGCACGGCGCGGCGACCATGGACACCCTGGTCTCGCTCGGCACCCTCGCCGCGTTCGGCTGGTCGCTCTGGGCGCTTTTCCTCGGCGACGCCGGGATGCCCGGGATGACCCACCCGTTCCGTCTCGACATCACCCGGACCGACGGCGCCGGCAACATCTACCTGGAGGCGGCGGCCGGGGTGACCGTGTTCATCCTCGCCGGCCGCTACTTCGAGGCCCGGTCCAAGCGGACCGCCGGGGCCGCCCTGCGGGCGCTGCTGGAGCTGGGCGCCAAGGACGTCGCGGTGCTGCGCGGCGACCGGGAGACCCGGATCCCGGTGGACCAGCTCGTCGTCGGGGACCGGTTCGTGGTCCGCCCCGGCGAGAAGGTCGCCACCGACGGCGTCGTCGAGGACGGCACCTCGGCGGTCGACGCCAGCATGCTCACCGGTGAGTCCGTGCCGGTCGAGGTGGGGCCGGGGGACACCGTTGTCGGCGCCACCGTCAACGCCGGGGGCCGGCTGGTCGTCCGGGCCACCCGGGTCGGCGGGGACACCCAGCTCGCCCAGATGGCGAAGCTGGTGGAGCAGGCGCAGACCGGCAAGGCGGCGGTGCAGCGGCTCGCCGACCGGATCTCCGGCGTGTTCGTACCCATCGTCATCGCCCTGGCCGTCGGCACGCTGGGCTGGTGGCTCGGCACCGGGGCCGGGACGACCGCCGCGTTCACCGCCGCGGTGGCCGTGCTGATCATCGCCTGCCCGTGCGCCCTCGGCCTGGCCACCCCGACCGCGCTGCTGGTCGGGACCGGGCGGGGCGCCCAGCTCGGCATCCTGATCAAGGGCCCGGAGGTGCTGGAGTCCACCCGCCAGGTCGACACCGTGCTGCTGGACAAGACCGGCACCGTCACCACCGGCCGGATGACCCTGGTCGACGTGCTCCCCGCCGCCGGTGAGGACGCCGGCGAGCTGCTGCGGCTGGCCGGCGCGCTGGAGGCCGCCTCCGAGCACCCGATCGCCCGGGCCATCGCCGACGGCGCGGCCGAGGCGGGCACCCTGCCGGCCGTCAGCGGGTTCGCCAACGCCGAAGGGCTCGGCGTCAGCGGCACGGTGGACGGCCGCGAGGTGATCGTCGGGCGACTCCGGCTGCTGCGGGAGCAGGGTCTCGACGTACCCGAGGAGGTCGGGCGGGCGGCGACCGACGCGGAGGCCGCCGGGCGCACGGCAGTCCTGGCCGGCTGGGACGGCCGGGCCCGGGGTGTGCTCGCGGTGGCCGACGTGGTGAAGCCGACCAGCCGGGCGGCGGTCGCCCGGCTGCGCGAGCTCGGCCTCACCCCGGTGCTGCTCACCGGCGACAACGCCACGGTGGCCCGGGCGGTGGCCGCCGAGGTCGGCATCGACCAGGTGGTCGCCGAGGTGCTGCCGGCGGACAAGGTCGACGCGGTGAAGCGGCTCCAGGACGAGGGGCGGACCGTGGCGATGGTCGGCGACGGGATCAACGACGCCGCCGCGCTGGCCCAGGCCGACCTGGGGCTGGCCATGGGCACCGGCACCGACGTGGCGATCGAGGCGTCCGACCTGACCCTGGTCCGGGGCGACCTGACCGCGGCGGTGGACGCCATCCGGCTCTCCCGGCGGACCCTGCGCATCATCAAGGGCAACCTGTTCTGGGCCTTCGCCTACAACGTGGCCGCCCTGCCGCTGGCCGCCGCCGGCCTGCTCAACCCGATGATCGCCGGCGCCGCGATGGCCTTCTCCTCGGTCTTCGTGGTGGCGAACAGCCTCCGGCTGAGGCGCTTCCGCCCGGTCGGCTGACCACCCCGAGACCCCGCCGCCGGTTCCGGTCCATCCGGGACCGGCGGCGGGTTCCGTTCACCCGCGGTGAGGTCGGTGGGTTGACTGGCTGGAGCGTGGGGTACCTCCACATCGTCACGAGAACTGCTGAGTGGAGGTTCCGATGGGCATCGACGACAAGATCGACAACGCGAGCGAGAACACCGCCGGCAAGATCAAGGAGGGCGTCGGTCGGGCCACCGACGACGAGCGCCTCGAGGCCGAGGGCCGCAACGAACAGGCCAGCGCCAAGGTCAAGCAGGCCGGTGAGAAGATCAAGGACGCCTTCAAGAGCTGACGTACGTTCGTCCGCGTCGCCGGGCCGGCACCTCGCCGGCCCGGCGTGCTGCGCGCGGACCGCCGGTCCGGCGGTCGCGCCGCATCCTTGGCACACTCGATCCGTCGCCGCCCGATCGTCCGGGGCGCGGGCGGCGGCGCCGCGAACACGCCCGGGGCCGTGACCGACTGCCGACGTACGGAGAGAACGATGTCCGGTACCACCGCGATCCGCGCCGCCACTCTCGTGACGATGACCGCGCTCGCCGCGGCCTGCCAGCCGTCCGGAGAGGACAGCGCGGCCCCGGCCGGCAACTGGTCGGCGCCGCCGACCGCCTCCTCCGCCGGACGCGACCCGTCGGTCACCGCGTCGCCGCTGACCGCGGCGAACACCGCCGCCGTCTGCGCCGCCGTGGACAAGCTCATCGTCGCGAAGAGCCGGAAGATCGCCACCGACTCCGCGGCGGCCACCCGCCGGGACCTCACCCCCGAGCAGGTCAACGAACAGGTCAAGGGCCACCTCGCCGACCTGGCCGACGACGTACGCGGGCAGGCGGCCCGGGCCGAGGACCCGGAGATCAAGGCGCTGATCACCGACACCGCGCGGCGGATCGACGCCGGCGCGAAGTCGGCCACGCCGGTGAAGTGGCTCAGCTCGACGTTCGTGGCGATCCCGCCGCGGCTGACCCGGGACTGCCGGGCCTGATCCGGTACTTCACGTGGGTGACGGCCGGCGCGGGCACCACCCGCACCGGCTCAAGGGTGACGTCGAGCGGGCCGGCGAACAGGGGGGTGCCACCGCCGAGGACCATTGGTACGACGTGCAGCCAGAGCGTGTCGAGCAGCCCGGCGGCGAGATACTGCCGGATGGCGCTCGCCCCGCCCGCCACCGCGACGTCCCGGTCACCAGCCGCCGCCCGGGCCGCCGCGAGCGCCGCCTCGACGCCGTCGGTGACGAAGTGGAACACCGTTCCGCCCTTCATCGCCAGCGCTTCGCGCGGGTGGTGGGTCAGCACGAAGACCGGCACGTGGAACGGCGGTTCCTCACCCCACCAACCGGTCCAGTCGAGGTCCCAGGCGTCCTCCCCGCCGCCGAACATCCGGCGCCCCATCACGTACGCGCCGATGCCGGCGGTCATCTCGTCGACCACGTCGGCGTCGACGTTGCGCTCGCCGCCGGCCAGCCCGTGCCGCGCGCGCCAACTCTGCGTGGCGAAGAACCACTCGTGCAGCCGCAGGCCGCCCCGGCCCAGCGGATCCTCCCGACTCTGCCCCGGCGCCGCGACGTACCCGTCCAGCGACACCGAGATCTGACTGGTCACCTGTGTCATGTCCAGTGGACTCCCCGGGGCGGTGGAACTCATCGGTCGCCGGCCAGCCAGGCGGCGCGTGCCTCCAGATAACGCTGCTCGGGCCGGCTGGTGGTGGCCCGGGCGGCGGCCAGGTACGCCGCCCGCGCGCCGTCCCGCTCGCCGGCCAACTCCAGCAGGTGGGCGCGGACGGCGGCGAGCCGGTGGTGCCCGGCGGTGCGCTCGTCGGAGTCGAGCGGCGCCAGCAGGGCGAGCCCGGCCCGGGGGCCGTCCACCATGGCCACCGCGGCGGCCTGGTTCAGGGAGACCATCGGGTTCGGCGCGATCCGGGCCAGCACCCGGTACAGCGCGACGATCTGCGGCCAGTCCGTCTCCGCCGCCGACGGCGCCTCGGCGTGCACCGCCGCGATCGCCGCCTGCACCTGGTACGGGCCCGGTGGCGACCAGGTCAGCGCGTCGGTCACCAGGGCGACGCCCTCCTCGATCTCCGTCCGGTCCCAGCGGGCGCGGTCCTGCTCGGCCAGCGGGATCAGCTCCCCGCCCGGTCCGGTCCGGGCCGCCCGGTGTGCGTCGGTGAGCAGCATCAACGCCAGCAGCCCGGCCACCTCGCCGTCGTCGGGGAGCAGCCGGTGCAGCTCCCGAGCCAGCCGGATCGCCTCCCCGGTCAGCTCCGCCCGGCGCAGCTCGCCGCCGCTGGAGGCGGTGTACCCCTCGTTGAAGATCAGGTAGAGCACGCGCAGCACGGCCCGCAGCCGCGCGTCGCGGTCGGCCGCCGAGGGCATGACGAACCGCGCCCCGGCCGCCTCGATCCGCTGCTTGGCCCGCCGGATCCGCTGGCTCATCGTCGCCTCCGGCACCAGGTACGCCCGGGCGATCTCCGCCGTGCTCAGGCCGCCCACCGCGCGCAGCGTGAGCGCCACCTGGGCGGACCCGGTCAGCGCCGGATGGCAGCAGAGGAAGAGCAGCTTCAGCGTGTCGTCCCCGGTGGGCGGCTCCTCGTCGGCGGGCGAGGCGACGGTCCCGTACGCCGGCTCGCGGACCGCCACCGCCACCTCGCGGTCCCGGCGGGCGCGCTCGCTGCGCCACTCGTCGGTGAGCCGACGGGTGGCCACGGTGACCAGCCACGAGCGGGGATGGTCCGGCACACCCTGCGCCGGCCACTGGGTGGCGGCGGCGAGCAGCGCCTCCTGCACGGCGTCCTCGCAGGCATAGAACTGGCCGTGCCGCCGGACGAGCACGCCGAGGACCTGCGGCGCGAGGGTGCGCAGCAGGTCCTCGACCACCCGGTCCGTCACATCTCCGTCCCGGCCTGGTCCATCACCGGCCGCACCTCCAGCACGCCGACGCCGTGCGTGACGTCCGGCCAGCTCGCGGCGATCTCGGCGGCGCGCTCCGGGGTCTCGCAGTCGACCATCAGGTAGCCGGCGAACTGCTCCTTGCTCTCCACGAACGGCCCGTCGGTGATCTCGGCGCCGCCGCCGCCGGCGGCCGGCCGGACCGTACGGGTCTGCGACGGGTGGGCCAGGGCCTCGCCGCCGACCAGCTCCCCGGACGCGGTCAGCTCCTTCATGATCTCGTCGACCTTGCCGAAGATCGCGTTCCGGTCCTCCTCGGACAGCTCCTCGACGAAGCCCGGCCGGTTCCAGATCAGCAGCATGTACTTCACGGTCCACTCCTCGGGTACGGGCCACCGGCGGTGGCGCCTCTCGGTGACGGGTCGGAGCCGGGGCCTCCGATCCGACATCCTCCCCGAGAAAAGTCAGCGACCGCCGCGTACCGCACGGCGCGCCGGGGCGCCGACGTCGAGCGAGGCCCGGTCGGCGGCCGAGGTGCCCGAGGTCCAGCCCTCGGCGTCCCGGACCTGGAGCCGGTGCCGGGTGGTCCCGGGAAAGAGCTGGTCGACGCGATCCCGCACGGCGTCCGAGCGGGCGGCGAGCACCGGCAGCAGGCGCTCGTCGGCCCGCTCCTCGGCCGCCGCCTCGGTGGCCGCCCGCAGCCGCTCGCCGATCCGCAGCGCGAACGCGTTGAGGAAGGACTCGTCGTAGCCCTTGGTGCGCCGGCCACTGCCCTTGCGGCGCTCGCCCCGCCCACGCAGCATCGCCGCGGTCGCCTGCACCAGCAGCGAGGTGTGCAGCAGCTCGACCGCCGCCAGATCGGCCGGGAAGCCGAGGACGGTGGCGAAGCCCAGGTCGTCGGACCAGACCGACTCGCACCGGTTCGCCGCCGCCACCTCCTGGATCAGCAGTGCCTTCGCCGCCGCGTACGGGGCGTCGGTGCCCAGCCGGACCCCGCCGGGCCGGTCGGGTCGCTCGGCGGTCGCGTCGAGCAGGGCCGCGTCGATGCTGTGCCGGGCCATCAGCTCCTGCGCCTTCCCGGTCAGCGCCTCGGCCTCCGCCGGGAAGGTGGTCGACTCGGCCTTGGCGAGCAGGGCGCGTACCCGGTCCAGCATCCGCGACCCGGTGGCCGGCGTGATCGCGGATGGGGCGGCGGCCGCGGCGCCCGGTGGCGGGCGGAGCGTCGCGATCGGCGGCAGCCCCTCGACCAGCGCGACCGCGTCCACCGCGTCCCGCAGCGCGGTGATCCGGTCGCCCTCGGCCCGGCGGTCCAGCCAGCCCGCGTCGGCGTCCCACCCCGCGCCCAGCTCGGCGAGCTGGTCGTCGAACCATTGCGGGACCGGGCCGGACTGCTCCCGCCGCTGGGCGGCGAGCACGTCCCGGAGCAGCCGCGCGCCCCGGGGCGCCAGCCGCCGGGTGGCCATCCGCGCCACGTCGACCGGCTGCCAGCCGCGCGGCCAGAGCCGCCCCACGGCGCGGACCAGCCGGGCCAGCAGCGCGGCGTCCACCGCCGCGCCGTCGCCGACCACCAGCCGGTCCAGTGCCCGCTCGGCCACCCGTACGTCGGTGCCGCGCGCCGCCGCCACGGCGTCGGCGAGCAGCCGCTCGGCGTCCGACACGGGTGCGTCCTCCTGTCCCCCGGGTGGCGGGATCGCGCACCTGTCCGGAACGGTACCGGCGCGCCCCGCCCGGCCGCCCGTGAGCGCGCTCACCACCACCGTCCGGCCAGTACGACTACCCGAGCCCGGCCGAGAACTGCCAGCTCGGGGCGTCCGGGCGACGGGGGGAATACTGGGCGGGTGGAGAGCGCCCGCCCCCGTCTGCTGCTGGTCGAGGACGACCGCGCCCTGACCGGCCTGCTCGCCGACCTGCTCACCGAGGAGGGGTACGCGGTCGACGTGACCGGCGACGGGCACAGCGGGCTGCACCACGCGCTCACCCACGACTACCAGCTCATGGTGGTCGACCGGGGGCTGCCCGCGCTCGACGGGCTGGCGCTGGTCACCCGGCTGCGGGCCTGCGGCGTGACCTGCCCGGTCCTGCTGCTCACCGCCCGGGGCTCGGTCGACGACCGCGTGGCGGGGCTGGACGCCGGCGCCGAGGACTACCTGGTCAAGCCGTTCGAAGTGGCCGAGCTGCTGGCCCGGCTCCGGGCGCTGCGCCGCCGGCACTCGGAGGCGGCCGGCTGGCTGCCGCTCGGGCGCCGCCGGCTGGACGTGGGGAACCGCCGGGTGCTCGACGGCGCCGCGGAGATCCCGCTCTCCGCCCGCGAGTTCGCCGTACTGCACGCCCTCGCCGGCCGGCCGACGAAGGTCTTCACCCGGGCCGAGCTGCTCAGTGCCGCGTTCGACCACGCCGACGCCCCGGGCACGGTCGACGCCTGCGTCCATCACCTGCGCCGCAAGCTGGGCCGGGACACCGTCCGTACGGTGCACGGGCTGGGCTACCGGCTCGGCCCGGGCTGAGGCGGGCTCGGCGTGGACGAGGCCCGGCTGACCCGTGCCCGCCGGCGCAGCGTGGTCCAGACCGCCGGCGCTATCGGGCTGGTCCTGCTGCTGGTCGGGGCGCTGATGTTCGTGCTGACCAGCCGACAGCACTCGCGGGCGCTGGACGCGGAGCTGACCGCGGTGCTGGCGACGGCCGAGGACGTGGACGACCCGCCGCCCGGTCAGGTCCTCGCCCGGCAGCGCCCGGCGGCTACGGCCGCCGAAGTGACCGCGAGCGCGTCCCCCGAGCTGGTCCGCGTCCTCGACGGCGCGGTCGGCCGGCGCCCCGGCCGGTACGACACCAGCGTCGGCGACAACCGGCCGTTCCGGGTGCTGGTCGCCCGGCGGGCGGACGGCAGCCGCTGGGCCGTCGCCGCCGACCTGGCGCCGCTGCGCCGGCAGCAGGGGCAGCTCGCCCTCGCGCTGCTGGTGGCCGAGCTGGCCGGCCTGGCCGGCGCGCTGGTCGCCGCCGCGTTGCTGGCCCGGCGGGCGGTCGCCCCGCTGGCCGCCGCGCTCACCCTGCAACGCCGCTTCGTCGCCGACGCCTCGCACGAGCTGCGGACCCCGCTCACCGTGTTGCACACCCGGGCCCAGGTGCTGGCCCGGCGGGCCCGGACCCGGCCGGCGGACCGGCTCACCGACCAGCTCGACCAGCTCGTGGCGGACACCCGGGCGCTCGGCGAGGTGGTCGAGGACCTGCTGGTGTCGGCCGCCGCCGAGCACCAGCCACTGCCGGACACCGAGGTCGACCTCGCCGAGGTGGCCCGGGAGGTGGTGGCGAGCATGTCCGCGTACGCCGAGGGTCGGGCGGTCGAGCTGCGTGTCGAGGCGCCGGGGCCGGCACCGGTCCGGGGCGGCCGTACGGCCCTGCGCCGGGCGCTGACCGCGCTGGTGGACAACGCCGTCGGGCACGTGGACCGGGGCGGACACGTCACGGTGACCGTCGACCGGCGCGACGGGCGGGTGGCCGCCGAGGTCGCCGACGACGGGGTGGGGCTGGACCCGGGCGAGGCGGACCGGCTCTTCGACCGCTTCGCGCACGGCACGTCGGGGACCGGGCGGCGGTTCGGGTTGGGTCTGGCGCTGGTGCAGCACGTGGCGCGGGCCCACCGGGGCTCGGTCGAGGTGGCCGGCGCGCCGGGCCGGGGCGCCACCTTCACCCTGCTCCTGCCCCTGGCCTGAGCGCGGGCGGCGGGCGCCTCGCCGCGGCCGGCGGCGCAAGAACTTCCCAAGAATCGCTGGGCACTGTGGGCCGGGAAGTAACGTCCCCGATCGTCGAGGAGAGATCGTGCCCGACACCGTCAACGGACTGCCGGTGCACCCGCTCGTGGTGCACGCCGTCGTGGTCCTCCTGCCGCTGGCCGCGCTCGGCGTGGTCGCGCTGGCCGTCCGGCCGTCCTGGCGGGGCCGCTTCGGCGTGCTCGTCGTGCTGATCGCCGCGCTGGCCACCGCCGCCATCCCGCTCGCCACGGACAGCGGGGAGAACCTGGAGCGCCGGGTCGGCGACCCGGGCCGGCACGCCGAATTGGGGGACCAGCTGATCTGGTTCGCGCTGCCGCTGCTGGTCGCCGCGGTCGCGCTGGTCTGGCTGCACCGCCGGGCCGCCCGCCGCGTCGAGGACCCGACCGGGACCCGGCGTACCTCCGGTCCGGGCGTGGTCGGCGTGGTGGTCGGGGTGCTGGCCGTGGTTGTCGCCGCCGCGAACCTGGTGCAGGTCTACCGGGTCGGTGACTCCGGGGCCAAGGCGGTCTGGGGCGACACCCCGGCGGCGACCGCCCGACCCGGCGGCGACGACGGCGACTGACCCACCCGCCCTGCGCCGCGCGGCCGCCGGTGGTGAGATGGACGGCGGACGCGCGGTGCCACGGGCGGAGGAGGACTACCGCATGGAGTACGTGAAGTTCGGGGCCACCGGCCTTGAGGTGTCCCGGCTCTGCCTGGGCTGCATGAGCTACGGCGAGCCGAGCCGCGGCCCGCACCCGTGGTCGCTGCCCGAGGAGGCGGCCCGGCCGTTCATCCAGCAGGCGCTGGAGCTGGGGGTCAACTTCTTCGACACCGCCAACGTCTACTCCGACGGGACCAGCGAGGAGATCGTCGGCCGGGCGCTGAAGGACTTCGCCCGCCGCGACGACGTGGTCATCGCCACCAAGGTGCACGGCCGGATGGGGCCCGGGCCGAACCGGGGTGGGCTGTCCCGCAAGCACATCATGAGCGAGATCGACGCGAGCCTGCGCCGGCTGGGCACCGACTACGTGGACCTCTACCAGATCCACCGCCTCGACCCGGCCACCCCGATCGAGGAGACCCTGGAGGCGCTGCACGACCTGGTCCGCGCCGGCAAGGTCCGCTACCTCGGCGCCTCCTCGATGTACGCGTGGCAGTTCGCCAAGGCCCTCTGGGCCGCCGAGCGGCACGGCTGGACCCGGTTCGTCTCCATGCAGAACCACTACAACCTGCTCTACCGGGAGGAGGAGCGGGAGATGCTGCCGCTCTGCCTGGACCAGGGGATCGCGGTGATCCCGTGGAGCCCGCTGGCCCGGGGGCGGCTGACCCGGGAGTGGGGCGAGCACACCGCGCGGGCCGACACCGACGAGTTCGGCCGGACCCTGTACGCGCGGACCGAGGAGGCGGACCGCGCAGTGGTCGATGCGGTGACCCGGATCGCCGAGGCGCGGGGCGTACCCCGGGCGCAGGTGGCGCTGGCCTGGGTCGCCGGCAACCCGGCGGTGACCGCGCCGATCGTCGGCGCGACGAAGGCGCACCACCTGACCGACGCGGTGGCGGCGCTGGAGTTGGAGCTGACCGACGACGAGGTCGCGGCCCTGGAGGGGCCGTACGTCCCGCACCCGGTCGCGGGTTTCTAGGCCGGCGTCGGCCCGGCGGCCACCTCGGCCGGGGCCTGGCGGGGGAACGAGGCCCAGATGTTCTTGGTCTCGTCGGTGGCGTACCAGCCGACGGCCAGCGAGACCGACTCGGCCAGGAACAGGCCGCGACCACCCGAGTCGAGCGGGCTGATGTCGGCCGGGTCCGGCACGCTGCTCAGGTCGTGGTCGGCCACGTCGAGGAGGAAGCAGTCGTCTGCGCCGAGCAGGGTGATGACGGTCGGCGGACGGCCGTGCCGCAGGGCGTTGGTCGACAACTCGGTGGCCACGAGCACGACGAGGTGTGGCACCTCGTCGAGTTCCTCGCCCTGCACCAGGCCGTGGCGGGTCAGCGCGTCCCGCAGCGAGGCGCGCAGGTCGCGCAGCTCGCCGGGGGTGTCGAGGACCCACCGCTCCAGCTCGGTGGCCTGCGGCGGTGGCGGCGACGTGCGCAGCTGTCCCATGATCTCGCAATACCCTGCGTAGCCGTCCGCTAAGCGCCCGGGATTGTCCGGCCGCCGGTCCGGGTGGGCTCCCTCACACCGTGGCGGAGCCCACCCGAGCGGTCACCGGCGGAGCAGGGCGAAGACGCCCCAGCCCAGGTACTCCCGCTGGTAGCGGACGTACCGCAGCGGGTCCTCGGTCAGCTCCCGCCGCAGTTCCCCGGCCAGCTCGTCGTCCGGGTTGGCGTCCAGCCAGCGGCGCAGGTTGAGCCAGTGCGCGGCCGCGTACCGGTCCCAGCTGTCCTGGTCGGCGAGGACCATCTCAACCAGATCCCAGCCGCACGCGCCGAAGAGCCGGACCAGCCCCGGCAGGTCCCGGAACTCGTCCCGGGACCGGGCGTGGGAGCCGGTCACCGTCTCCTCGTCGGGCGGGTCGAGCCGCCAGTACGGCTCCCCGACCAGGAGCATCCCGCCGGGACGCAGGCTGCGCTCCAGGATCTCCAGGGTGCCGGGCACCCCGTCGCCGATCCAGGTGGCGCCGACGCAGGCGGCCAGGTCGACGGGCTCCGCCGCGACGTACGTCGCGGCGTCGCCGTGCACGAACCGGACCCGGTCGGCGACGCCCAGTTCGGCGGCGCGCTCCCGGGCGGCGGCGGTGTTGTGGGTGCTGATGTCCACCCCGGTGCCGGTGACGCCGTGGTCCCGGGCCCAGGTGCAGAGCAGCTCGCCCTTGCCGCTGCACAGGTCGAGGATCGACGTGCGAGGCTCGAGCTTGATCGCCCGGCCCAGCGTGGCCAGCTTGCCGGCGTCGAACGGGTTGAGGATCCGGAGGTCGCCCTCGCGGATGGTGAAGCTACGTGGCAGATCCAATGTGGTCACTCCAGAAGAAGGCTGTGGGTGTCGGGTGGCATTCACGCTGGCCGGCTCGGCTCAGCACGCGCGACACGGGCACCAAAACACCCTCTTCAGGCAGTCGGAGTGACGTCGCGGCGAGGCTATCGGTCATCCGTCGGAACGCCCACTGAATATCCCGTGCGGCGTGGCCGGGCAGCAGCGGGGCGCCTCTGCTTGGCATGATGTCCGGCATGTCCGCCACCCCCGACCGGCCGCACGCCGAGCCGCCCACCAGCATGTTGCCGCTGTTCGGCGCGACCAGGGGCCGGCACCGGGCGACCGAGGACGGTTACCGGCTGATGTGGCTGGCGGTGGCGGGAGCGGCCGTGGTGCTGCTGATCGCCACGCTGACGGTGGTGCTGGCCGGGGGCGGGGACACTGACGGCGCCCGCCCCGAGGTGGCGGCCACCGCCCTGCCCGACGAGTCCGGGGCACCCGATGACCCCTGGGTGACCGAGGAAGCCTCGCCCACGCCGAGCGCCGTGCCGTCACCGTCGTCCCCCGCGCCACGGGCCGGCGCCGATGCGGCGAAACTCCTGGCCGAACTGGGGAGCAAGGTGGACGGGCTGGTGCAGCAGGGGCAGCTGCGCCGCAAGGACGGTCAGGACCTGCACCGGCGCCTGCGCGACGCGGGGCGGGCGCTCGCCGCCGGTGACACCGGGCGGGCGCGGGCGAAGCTGAGCGACTTCACCGAAGTGCTGGTCAACCTGCGCTCGTCCGGCCGGATCAGCGCCAGCGGGTACGAGACCCTCGTCGCCGGGACGTCCCGGCTCGCCCAGGCCCTGCGTTAGCGCGGCGGCGGCCGACGGAACGGTTCGGGTGGGCCGCCCACACCACCGACGCCACCGAGGTGTCGGCCGGACGGATATCTGCTGTGGTCTATGTCACGTTAGCGTTCCCGCACGCCGGTCGTCCCGCCGGCGCTCCGACGGGAGAACGCCATGAAGACACCGTGGAAAGCCGCCACCACCCTCGCCGCGGCCCTCCTCCTGGTCCTGCCCGGCGGCGCCGCCGCCCGGGCCGCCGGCACGCCGTACACCAAGACCCCGGTCTCCGGCTCGCTCGGCACCTACCCGATCTCCGCCGTGTACGTCGCCGGAGTCTCCTCCGGGGGCTACCTGGCCACCCAACTCCAGGTCGCGTACTCGGCGCGGATCCGGGGCGCGGCCGTCTTCGCCGCCGGCCCGTACTACTGCGCCCAGAACAACGTCTCCCAGGCGCTCTACGGCTGCGGCGACAACATCTACCCGACGTACGTGTCCACGCTGGAGAGCTACACCCGCAGTTGGGCGTCCTACGGCTGGATCGACGGCACCGGCAACCTCGCCGGCCAGCTGGTGTACGTCTACCACGGCGGCAACGACAACACCGTGAAGAAGTCGGTCACCGACGACCTGGTCCGCTACTACCAGGACTTCGGGGCCAGCGTCCGCTACGACTCCGGCAGCGCCGCCGGCCACTCCTGGGTCACCCCGTACGGCACGGTGGGCTGCACGGCGACCGCCTCGCCGTACCTCAACGACTGCGGCACCGACCCGGAGGGCAGTTTCCTCGGCAAGCTGCTCGGCTCGGTCTCCGCGCCGAACACCGGCCCGCTCGGCGGCACGCTGATCCGATTCAGCCAGGACACGTTCGCCACCAACGGCTGGGCCAACGGGCTGAGCATGGACGCCAACGGCTTCGCGTACGTGCCGAGCGCCTGCGCCGCCGGGCAGACCTGCCGCCTGCTGGTCGCCCTGCACGGCTGCGCCCAGGGGTACGCCAGGATCGGCACCGCCTTCGTCGACCAGGCCAACCTCAACCAGTACGCCGACACCAACCGGCTCATCGTGCTCTACCCGCAGGCGATCGCGACCGGGGTGAACCCGAACGGCTGCTGGGACTGGTGGGGCTACCTCGGCGCCACCAACTATCCGATCAAGGGTGGCTACCAGGTCGAGACGATCATGAACATGGTCCGCCGCCTGGACGGCTGACGGACCGCCGGTCCGGTTTCCCGCCCCGGCTCCGACGTTCCGGGAAAGTGCCAACCTCGGCGAAAGGGGAGCCCGATGACCGGCAGCCCGTCCAACCGTACGACACACCGCCTCCGCCACTTGTGGTGGCTACCACAGGTGGCGCTGGCGCTGGCCATGTTCGGCGCCGGAGCGGCGAAGCTGGCCGGCGAGCCGGCGATGGTGCGGATGTTCGACGACATCGGCGCGCTGATCCGGCAGGCCGTTCGTCGGATTCGACCTCGCCCTCGGCGACGTTTCCACGAGGTCGCACCGCCGGTTCGGCACGTGAAAGCGGCGTCAAAAATCGGCAGGCCCGCGTAGCAGATCTGTGAAAGCTGTCGACGGTGCACGGCCGGTGTGACTGGTATGGCCTCAAGGCGGGCCTGAGCGTGCGGCCCCGCTGTCGCCCGGAGGCGTGCTGTGGTTGTCGATCGAGATCAGGGAATTCCGGCGGTCGCGGAGCCGACCCCCATCGGATTCAGCGTCGCGCGTGGCGCGGCACTGGTGGTCGGGGCGGCGCTGCTGGCGGCGGCGGCCTTCGCCCCGACCGAACTGGCCGGCCGGATCCTGCTGATGGCCGTCGTCGTCGGCGCGTACGCGGCGGTCGTGGTCGACCTGCGGGCGGTCGCGGCGGTGGCCGCGCTGGCGGCAGCGACCTTCGTCGGCTTCCTCGCCTATCGGTACGGCGACCTGACCGGCGGCGGGAACGCCTGGTCGTACGCGGTGCTGATCGGTCTGGCGGCAGCCCTCGGCAGGGGCTACCGGTACGTCAGGTCGATCAACGCGGACCACGACGAAGCCGTTCCGCTGGTCCGGCAGCCTGTCCCCGGCTCCTCCGTCGTCGCCCCGGACGACGCGCCGAGGGGGCCCCGTGCGGCCTGACCCGGTCGTCACCGGCAGGGCGGTTTCAGGCATACCGGCCCCGCTGTGACCCCCTTCACTTGCAACGGGGACGCCGTGAAAAGCGCGTCAAGAAAAGGCAATCCGCCGTCATGGTCGCGTTATAGCCCCTGTCCGTCGGACGGGTCCGGCGTTTTGATTGCCCGGCGCGACCGGGAGGCGGTCGCGACGAACGAGTCCGGTAAGAGGAGTCAGCCGTGTCTGACGTGCTGTTCGTGTTGATAACGGTGGGGCTGTTCGCGGCTCTCGCCCTCGTGGTGAGGGGCGTGGAGAAGCTGTGAACGCCGTCAACGCCGTCGGCCTGGTGCTGGCGATCGGCCTGGGTGTGTTCCTGGTCCTCGCCCTGCTGTTCCCGGAGCGTTTCTGATGAGCATGACAACAGCCGGCGTCATCTTCATTCTGTCGCTGGTGGCGGCGCTGGTCGCCGTCTACAAGCCGTTCGGCGACTACATGTACCGGGTGGTGTCCGGCACCCGGCACTCCCGCGCGGAGCGCGGGCTTTACCGCGTGATGGGCGTCAACCCGGCGGCCGAGCAGTCCTGGGGCGTGTACGCCCGCAGCGTGCTGGCCTTCTCCGTGGTGTCGATCCTGTTCCTGTACGCGTTCATGCGGCTGCAGAACCACCTGTGGCTGAGCCTGGGCTTCGACCCGGTGATGACCCACGGCGCGTGGAACACCGCCGTCTCGTTCGTGACCAACACGAACTGGCAGTGGTACTCGGGTGAGTCGACCATGGGCCACCTGGTGCAGATGGCTGGCCTGGCGGTGCAGAACTTCGTCTCCGCCGCCGTCGGTGTCGCGGTGGTGGTCGCGCTGGTGCGCGGGTTCGCCCGTAGCCGGACCGGTGAACTGGGCAACTTCTGGGTCGACCTGACCCGGATCACGCTGCGGATCCTGCTGCCGATCGCGGTGCTCGGCGCGCTTGCGCTGATGATCGGCGGCGCCGTGCAGAACCTCTCCGGCGGCACCGACGTCACCACGCTGACCGGCGGCACCCAGCACATCACCGGCGGGCCGGTGGCCAGCCAGGAAGTGATCAAGGAGCTGGGCACGAACGGGGGTGGCTTCTACAACACCAACAGCGCCCACCCGTTCGAGAACCCCACGACCTGGACGAACTGGCTGCAGATCTTCCTGATCCTGCTCATCCCGTTCAGCCTGCCCCGGGTCTTCGGCCGGATGGTCGGCCAGAACCGGCAGGGCTACGCCATCGCCGCGGTCATGGCGATCCTCGCCCTGGCCAGCATCACCCTGACCAACGTCTTCGAGCTGACCGGGCACGGCACGGTCCCGCAGGCGGTCGCCGCCGCGATGGAGGGCAAGGACGTCCGGTTCGACGTGTCGAACTCGGCGACCTTCGCCGCGGCCACGACGTTGACGTCGACCGGCGCGGTGAACTCGTTCCACGACTCGTTCACCTCGCTCGGCGGCATGATGACCATGTTCAACATGATGCTCGGCGAGGTCGCGCCCGGCGGTACCGGCTCCGGCCTCTACGGCCTGCTGATCCTCGCGGTGATCACGGTCTTCGTCGCCGGTTTGATGGTCGGCCGCACCCCGGAGTACCTGGGCAAGAAGATCGGCGCCCGCGAGATCAAGCTCGCGTCGCTGTACTTCCTGGTCACGCCGGCCCTGGTGCTGGCCGGTACGGCGGCGGCCTTCGCCACCGGCAACAACTCCACCGCGTTGAACGTCGGCCCGCACGGCCTGTCCGAGGTGCTCTACGCGTTCACCTCGGCGGCCAACAACAACGGCTCCGCGTTCGCCGGCATCACGGTGAACACGCAGTGGTGGAACACCGCCCTGGGCCTCTGCATGCTGCTCGGCCGCTTTCTGCCGATCATCTTCGTGCTCGCCCTGGCCGGCTCGCTGGCCCGCCAGAAACCCACCCCCGCGTCCGAGGGCACGCTGCCGACCCACCGGCCGCTCTTCATCGGCATGGTCGTCGGCGTCACGGTGATCCTGGTCGCGCTGACCTTCCTGCCCGCGCTCGCGCTCGGCCCCCTCGCTGAGGGGCTGTGACCATCATGAGGAACGAGGACATGTCCGTCACACCCGTGACATCCGGCGGCACCGGCGAACAGCGGGTCGCCGGCACCCCCGCCATCCACGGCGACCGGGTCGGTGCCGGTCTGCTCGACCCGAAGCAGCTCATCCGGTCCCTGCCGGACGCGCTGCGCAAGCTCGACCCCCGCACGCTCTGGCGCAACCCGGTGATGTTCATCGTGGAGATCGGCGCCATCTTCACCACCGTGCTGGCGGTGGCCGACCCGTCGGTCTTCGCCTGGGCAATCACGGTCTGGCTCTGGCTCACCGTGGTCTTCGCGAACCTGGCCGAGGCGGTCGCCGAGGGCCGGGGCAAGGCCCAGGCCGCCGCCCTGCGGCAGGCGAAGCAGGACACCATCGCCACCCGCCTCATCGGCTGGACGCCCGGCGCGGCGGCGAACGCCTACCGCGACGAGGCGGTGCCGGCGCCCCAGCTCAAGCAGGGCGACATCGTCCTGGTCGAGGCCGGCCAGATCATCCCCGGCGACGGGGACGTGGTGGAGGGCATCGCCAGCGTCGACGAGTCGGCGATCACCGGCGAGTCCGCGCCGGTCATCCGGGAGTCCGGCGGCGACCGCAGCGCGGTCACCGGCGGCACGAAGGTGCTCTCCGACCGGATCGTTGTCAAGATCACCCAGAAGCCGGGCGAGAGCTTCATCGACCGGATGATCGCCCTGGTCGAAGGGGCGAACCGGCAGAAGACCCCGAACGAGATCGCGCTGAACATCCTGCTCGCCGCGCTCACGATCATCTTCCTGCTGGCCGTGGTCACCCTCCAGCCGTTGGCGATTTTCTCCAAGGGCTACCAGGCGGCCGCCCCCGACACGGGCGCGATCACCAATGCCGGCGTCACCGGCGTGGTACTGGTATCGCTGCTGGTCTGCCTGATCCCCACCACCATCGGGGCGTTGCTCTCGGCGATCGGCATCGCCGGCATGGACCGCCTGGTCCAGCGCAACGTCCTGGCCATGAGCGGCCGGGCGGTCGAGGCGGCCGGCGACGTGAACACGCTGCTGCTGGACAAGACCGGCACGATCACCCTCGGCAACCGGCAGGCGGACGAGTTCCTTCCGGTCGAGGGGGTGGACGCCGCCACGGTGGCCGACGCGGCCCAGCTGTCGAGCCTGGCCGACGAGACCCCCGAGGGCCGGTCCATCGTGGTGCTCGCGAAGAACGAGTTCGGGCTGCGTGAGCGCGAGCCCGGCCTTATCCCGCACGCCACCTTCGTGCCGTTCACCGCACAGACCCGGATGAGCGGCGTCGACCTCAGCCCCGACAGCACCGTCGACGGCGGTGCCATCGGGCCGGCTCGACGCATCCGCAAGGGCGCCGCCGCAGCGGTGATGAAGTGGGTCCGGGAGAACGGCGGCCACCCCACCGAGCAGGTCGGGCAGCTGGTCGATGAGATCAGCGGCATCGGTGGCACCCCGCTCGTCGTCGCCGAGCACATCGAGGGCCAGCCGGCCCGCACGCTCGGCGTCATCCACCTGAAGGACATCATCAAGACGGGGATGAAGGAGCGGTTCGACGAGATGCGCCGGATGGGCATCCGGACCGTGATGATCACCGGTGACAACCCGCGTACAGCGCGGGCGATCGCCGAGGAAGCGGGTGTGGACGACTTCCTCGCGGAGGCCACGCCGGAGGACAAGCTCGCCCTGATCAAGAAGGAGCAGGAGGGCGGCCGGCTGGTCGCGATGACCGGCGACGGCACGAACGACGCGCCGGCGCTGGCCCAGGCCGACGTCGGCGTGGCGATGAACACCGGCACGTCGGCCGCCAAGGAGGCCGGCAACATGATCGACCTCGACTCCGACCCGACCAAGCTGATCGAGATCGTCGAGATCGGCAAGCAGTTGCTGATCACCCGCGGTGCCCTGACCACCTTCTCGATCGCCAACGACATCGCCAAGTACTTCGCGATCATCCCGGCGATGTTCGCCGGGATGATCCCGTCGCTGGACGCGCTGAACATCATGCGGCTGGCCAGTCCGGAGTCGGCGATCCTGTCCGCGGTCATCTTCAACGCGATCATCATCGTCGTGCTGATCCCGCTCGCCCTGCGAGGCGTGCGGTACCGGCCGGCGAGCGCGTCGAAGCTGCTCAGCCGCAACCTGTGGCTCTACGGCCTCGGCGGCATCATCGTGCCGTTCATCGGCATCAAGCTCATCGACCTGCTCATCCAGTTCATCCCGGGGATCTCGTGATGCGCCTCCCAACCTGGCTCGCCCAACATCTGGCCGCGCTGCGCGCGCTGCTTGTCTTCACCGTCCTGCTCGGCCTCGCGTACCCGCTGGCCCTGGTGGCCGTCGGCCGGCTCCCCGGCCTCGACGGCAAGGCCGACGGCTCGCTGGTGAGCGTGCACGGCACGACCGTCGGCAGCTCGCTGATCGGCCAGTCCTTCACCGACAAGGACGGCAACCCCATCGCGCGCTACTTCCAGTCCCGGCCATCGGCAGCCGGCGACGGCTACGACCCCACCTCCACCGCAGCCAGCAACCTGGGCCCGGAGAGCGTGGTCGACACCATCGCCGCCAACCCTGACGACTCCACGCAGAGCCTGCTCACCCAGGTCTGCTCGCGGAGCAAGGCGATCGGCGAACTCGACGGCGTCGACGGCCGCCGGCCGTACTGCACGGCCGACGGGGTGGGCGCGGTGCTGGCCGTGTTCCACCGCGACGGGCTCACCGGCCCGGTCACCCGGGTGGTGAGCGTCAACCAGGTCGCCCCGGCGACGCCGTTCGTCGGCAGTTGGCAGGGCGTACCGGTGGAGCTGGCCCAGCCGGACCACGACTACGTCGCCGAGGGCGGGGTCATCACCCCGATCCGCGGCGATGCGCCGGCCAAGCCCGCCGTGCCCGCCGACGCGGTCACCGCCAGCGGCAGCGGCCTCGACCCGCACATCTCCCCGGCGTACGCCGAGATCCAGGTGGCCCGGGTCGCGCGCGAGCGCGGCGCGGACCCGGCGGCGGTCCGGAAGCTGGTCGAGGAGCACACCACCGGCCGGTCGCTCGGCTTCATGGGCGAGCCCGCGGTGAACGTGCTCGAACTCAACCTCGCGCTGGACGCGAAGTTCCCCGCGCGCTGATCCGACCGACCAGAGCTGGCGGGGCCACCGACGGGGTGGCCCCGCCAGCGCCTACCGTCTGATGACCGGGGCTCCGGAAATCAGAGAGGATGTTCCCGTGCCCAGGGGCGAACTGCGCATCTATCTCGGGGCCGCACCCGGCGTCGGCAAGACGTACGCCTTGCTCGAAGAGGCCCAGCGGCGCGCCGAGCGGGGCACCGACGTGGTCATTGGCCTGGTGGAGACCCACGGCCGGCCGCACACGGCGGCGATGCTCGGTGATCTGGAGCAGGTGCCACGCCGCGCCATGACCTACCGGGGCGTCGAGTTCACCGAGATGGATCTCGACGCCGTGCTGGCCCGCCGCCCCGAGGTCGTCGTGGTGGACGAGCTGGCACACACCAACGTGCCCGGCTCCAGCCACGAGAAGCGCTGGCAGGACGTCCAGGAGCTGCTCGACGCCGGGATCAGCGTGCTGTCCACGGTCAACATCCAGCACCTGGAGTCGCTCAACGACGTCGTCGCGCAGATCACCGGCACCACCCAACGGGAGACCCTCCCCGACCAGGTGGTCCGCGCCGCCGAGCAGGTCGAGCTGGTCGACATGACGCCCGAGGCGCTGCGCCGCCGGATGGCGCACGGCAACATCTACCGGCCCGACAAGATCGACGCCGCACTGGGCAACTACTTCCGGGTCGGCAACCTCACCGCGCTGCGCGAACTGGCCCTGCTCTGGCTGGCCGACAAGGTCGACGACCAGCTCGACGCGTACCGGGCTCAGCAGGGCATCTCCGAGACCTGGGAAGCGCGGGAACGGGTCGTCGTCGCCCTGACCGGTGGGCCGGAGGGCGAGACGCTGATCCGGCGGGCGGCTCGGATCGCCGCCCGGAGCAAGGGTGCCGACCTGCTGGCGGTGCACGTGGCCCGCAGCGACGGACTGGCCGGCGCCGACCCGGCCCAGCTGGCCCGGCAGCGGGTCCTGGTGGAGAGCCTCGGCGGCACGTACCACCAGGTGCTCGGCACCGACATCGCGGCCGCGCTGCTGGACTTCGCCCGTGGCGTCAACGCCACCCAGCTCGTGCTGGGCGCGAGCCGGCGGGGACGGTTCGCGCAGGTCCTGTCGCGGGGGGTCGGGGTCACCACCACCTCGCTGTCCGGCCCGATCGACGTACACCTCGTCACCCACCCGCAGGCCGGGCGGGGCCGGCGGGCGGGCGAGGTGCCGGCGGCGCTGTCCCGACGGCGCCGGCTGCTCGGCTTCGCCCTCGCGCTGCTCGGCATGCCGCTGCTGACCTTCGTGCTGTCGACGCTGCCCGACCTCAGCCTCACCAATGACATCCTGCTCTTCCTCGCCGGCGTGGTCGGGGTGGCGCTGGTCGGCGGGCTGTGGCCGGCGCTGGTCGCGGCGCTCGGCGGCTCACTGCTGCTGAACTGGTTCTTCACCCCGCCTTTCCACACCCTGACCATCGCTGAGGCGGACAACCTCCTCGCGCTCGGCGTCTTCGTCGGCGTCGCCATCGCGGTGAGCTGGGTGGTCGACGTCGCCGCCCGGCGTACCCGGGAAGCGGCGCGGGCCTCCGCCGACGCCCAGACCCTCGCCACCGTCGCGGGCAGCGTGCTGCGCGGCGAGCGTCCGCTGCCCGCCCTGCTGGACCGGCTCCGCGAGACCTTCGCGCTGCGCGCAGTCAGCGTGCTGGAACTCGCCGCCGAGGCGGAGGGCCGGCCGGGCCGGGCCCGCGAGGAAGACGCCTGGCGGGTGGTGGCCAGCGTCGGCGAGGCGCCGGCGTGCAGCCCGAGCGCCGGGGAGACGGTGGTCCCGGTCGACGAGCGGCTCAGCGTCGTGCTCTCCGGACGGCGGCTGGAGGCCGCCGACCGGCGGGTGGTTGAGGCGTTCGCCGCCCAGGCCGCCGTCGCGCTGCGCCAGGAGCGGCTCGCCGAGGAGGCCGCCGCCGTCCGGCCCCTCGCCGAGGCCGACCGGATGCGCACCGCGTTGCTCGCCGCGGTCAGCCACGACCTGCGTACGCCGCTCGCCTCGGCCAAGGCCGCCGTGTCCAGCCTGCGCAGCCACGACGTCGAGTTTGACGCCGACGACCGGGAGGAACTGCTGGCCACGGCGGACGAGTCACTCGACCGGCTTGGCCGGCTGGTGGCGAACCTGCTCGACATGAGCCGGCTTCAGGCCGGGGTGCTGGGCGTCAGCGCCACCGCGATCGGGCTGGAGGATGCCGTACCCCTGGCCCTGGACGAGCTCGGGCCGGCCGCCCTGGACGTCGCCACGGACATCCCCGCCGACCTGCCGGCGGCGCTCGCCGACCCCGGCCTGCTGGAGCGGGTGCTGGTCAACATCGTCGCCAACGCCCTGCGCTACAGCCCGCCCTTGCAGCCGCCGACGATCACCGCCAGCGCGCACGCGGGCCAGGTGGAGCTGCGGGTGATCGACACCGGCCCGGGGATTCCCGAGGACCAGTGGGAGCACGTCTTCCTGCCGTTCCAGCGGCTCGGCGACCGGGACAACCAGACCGGGGTGGGGCTCGGCCTCGCGCTGTCCCGGGGGCTCGCCGAGGCGATGGGTGGCAGCATCATCCCCGAGACCACCCCGGGGGGTGGTCTCACCATGGTGGTACGCCTGCCGGCGGCCCCCGGAGGGATCGAGTCGGAAGGGCCGCAGGAATGACCCGGATCCTGGTCGTCGACGACGAACCGCAGATCCTGCGGGCCCTCCGCATCAACCTGCGGGCGCGGGGGTACGACGTCGACGTCGCCGACAGCGGCGCGGCTGCGCTCAAGGCCGCCGCCAGCCACCCGCCCGACCTGGTGGTGCTGGACCTCGGCCTGCCCGACCTGGACGGCGCGGACGTCATCCGCGGCCTGCGCGGCTGGACCGGCGTGCCGATCATCGTGCTCTCCGGCCGGGCCGGCAGCGAGGACAAGGTGGCCGCCCTCGACGCGGGCGCCGACGACTACGTGACCAAGCCGTTCGGGGTGGACGAGCTGCTCGCCCGCATCCGCGCGGTCACCCGCCGCCTCGCGGCTACCCCAGCCGACGCGACGACGTCAGCGGCCACCGCCATCCAGCGGATCGGGCGGCACACCGTCGACCTCGCCGATCGCGTGGTCACCCGCGACGACGGCGTCGAGGTCAAACTCACCCCCACCCAGTGGGCCATGCTGGAGAAGCTGCTGCGCCACCCGGGCAAGCTGGTCAGCCAGCGCCAGCTCCTGCACGAGGTGTGGGGCCCGGAGTACCACAACGAGACCAACTACCTGCGGCAGTACATGGCCCAGTTACGCCGCAAGTTGGAGGACGACCCGGCCCGACCCCGGCACCTGATCACCGAGCCGGGGATGGGCTACCGCTACCGCCCCTGACGCCGTCGCCGGCCGCCGGGTCAGCCGGCGTGTACGTGCGGCCGCCGGGACCGGTCCGGCTCCTGCTGCCGCAGGATCTCCCGGGTGACCGGGGCGATCTCGCCCTGGCCGAAGATCAGGTAGCGCAGGAAGTTGCCGGCGGGATTGCCTTCGGTCCACTCGAAGTAGATGTGCGGCCGGCGGTGGGTGAGGTCGCGGACGTGCAGCAGCAGCGCGGCGAGCGCGTTCGGCACCGACGAGCTGGCCAGCCGCAGCACCCGGTACTTCCCGTGCACCACCGCGCCGGTGACGTGCAACTCGGTCTCGAAGTCCGACGGGTCGGTCACGGTCACCTCGACGAAGACGACGTCGGCGTCGGCGGGGAAGTCGTTGTCGGCGACGATCTGCGCCAGCTTGTCACGGTACTCGGCGGCGTCCCGGCTGGCCGACTCGTGGGCGATCAGCCGGATCCGCCGGCGGGCACCCTCGGTGATGAACTGCCGGGCCACCGGGTCCAACTCGACCCGGTTGACCCGAAGCTCGAACGCGCGGAACAGCCGGGACAGCAGCGATACGGCGATGATCCCGGCGATGAAGCAGGCGGCGATCTTCACGCCGTCCGGGCGCTCGACGATGTTCGCGATGGTGGTGTACACGAAGATCACCGCGATGATCCCGAAGGCCACCGTACGGCCGTGCTGCCGGCGGTGCCGGGCAGAGAGCGTCACCGCGGTGGCCGCCGAGGTGATCAGCACCAGCACGCCGGTGGCGTACGCGCCGCCCTGGGCGTCGACGCTGGCCTCGAAGGCGATCGTGATGACGAACGCCACCACGGTGAACACCAGCACCAGCGGCCGGACGGCCCGGGCCCAGGTGGGGGCCATGCCGTAGCGGGGCAGGTAGCGGGGAACCAGGTTGAGCAGGCCGGCCATCGCCGAGGCGCCCGCGAACCACAGGATGGCGATGGTCGACAGGTCGTAGACCGTGCCGAACACCTCGCCGAGGTGCTGGTGCGCCAGGTACGCCAGCGCCCGCCCGTTCGCCGCGCCACCCGGCTTGTACGCCTCCGCCGGAATGAGCACGGTGGTGACGATGCTGCTGGTGACCAGGAAGATGCTCATGATCACGGCGGCGGTGGTGAGCAACCGGCGCGCGCCCCGGATCCGGCCGGCCGGCTTCTCCTCGGTGTCGGCGGAGTCGCCCTGGATGTGCGGCATCACCGCCACCCCGGTCTCGAAGCCGGAGAGGCCCAGCGCGAGCTTGGGGAAGACCAGCAGGGCGATGCCGATCATCAGGAGCGGGTCGCCGTGCTGGGCGGTCAGGGCGGCGGTCCAGTCCGTCACCCGGGCGGGATGGGTGACCACCCGCCAGAGCGCGTCGACCACCACCACGGCGTTGAGCGCCAGGTAGACCCCGACCAGGCCGACGGCGATGCCGATCGCCTCGGTGAAACCCTTCAGGAACACCGCCCCCAGCAGCGCGACCAGCAGCAGGGTGATGATCACCTCGTGGCCGCGCAGGCCGGCTGGCCAGAACGGGTTCTCGTCGATGTGGGCCGTGGCGTCGGCCGCGGAGAGGGTGATCGTGATGATGAAGTCGGTGGCCGCGAAGCCGAGCAGCACGAGCACGAAGAGCTTGCCCTGCCAGTACGTCAGCAGCTTCACCAGCATGGCAATGGAACCCTCGCCGTGCGGGCTGTCCTGCGCGACCCGCCGGTAGACCGGCAGCGCGCCCAGCAAGGTCACCAGCACCAGCACCAGGGTGGCGATCGGGGACAGCACGCCGGCAGCGAGCGCGGCGATGCCCGGCTGGTAGCCGAGGGTGGAGAAGTAGTCCACTCCGGTGAGGCACATGACCTTCCACCAGCTGTGGTGGTGCCGCTCCGGCGGGCGGCCGTACGGGCCCTCCGTCTGGGCCGGCCGCGCCGCCGTGTCCGCCAGCAGCCAGTCGCGTAGCGGGCGTTTCCGGCGTTCCCGTACCCGCTCCCGCATGTCCACGCTCATCGTGCCTCCCCGGCTCTCCACACGGTCGCCGGGCGTACGGACGTGACGGCGGGCACCTGCCGACGCCATCTGTCGAGCGGGGGTTCCGGCCGGTCCCACCCGGGCGCACGCGCCCGGAGCCGCCGACCCGGTCGACCTCGACGTCCCGTCGGCCATGATCGCCTCGCACTCGGGTCGGCACGCCCCTCGCTACGCGGATTTAACGCGTACGGTCGGATTTTTAACGCCCTTTTGACGCATGGGGGTGCCCGGGGCGCCGGAGCCGGCGCGCGGCCGTCAAGTCCGGGTTTCACCGCCGCCGCGCCGGGGACTCGGCGGACGCCGCCGTGCCCGGCCGACGAGCGGGGGAGGCTGATGGGTGACCACCGGTTGACATCGCCGTCCGGCGGGTTCGGCCGGCGCCTCGACGAGCACGGGCACGAACACGACGCGGAGGAGACACCGCGGGCCGGTGGGCTGGTCGACAGCGCCGTCTACGTCGACGGCCGCCGGCGCGCCTCCCCGGCCACCCTCGCCGACACCTACCGATGCCTGCAGGAACTCGACCAGGCCATCGCCTGGATCGGGCTGTACCGGCCGAATCAGGAGCAGATCCATTCCCTCGCCGACGAGTTCCAGCTCCACGAACTCGCCGTCGAGGACGCCATCAACGCCCACCAGCGGCCCAAGCTGGACCGCTACGGTGACACCCTGTTCGTGGTGCTGCGCGCCGCCCGCTACCTCGACGACCGCGAGGAGGTCGAGTTCGCGGAGCTGCATCTGTTCCTCGGGCCGGGGTTCGTGATCACCGTCCGGCGCGGTGAGACGCCCGACCTGGCCGCCGTGCGGCGCAGGATGGAGGCCGATCCCCAGGCCCTCGCCCGCGGTGCCGAGGCCGTCCTGTACGCGGTGCTCGACCAGGTCGTCGACGGCTACGCCCCGGTCGTGGCCGGTCTGGAGAACGACATCGACGAGATCGAGACCGAAGTGTTCGGCGGCGACCCGAGGGCCAGCCGCCGCATCTACGAACTCAGCCGGGAGGTCATCCAGTTCCAACGCGCCGCCCGCCCGTTGTTGAAGGTGGTGGACGCCCTCTCCGCCGGCTTCGAGCGGTACGGCACGGACGAGGAACTGCGCCGCCGGTTGCGGGACGTCGCCGACCACCTCACCCAGGTCGTGGAGCGGGTCGACGGGTTCCGGCACCTGCTGCAGAACATCCTCACCGTCAACGCCACCCTCGTCTCGCAGGCCCAGAACGAGGAGATGCGCAGTCTCACCGCGGCCAGTTTCGAGCAGAACGAGGAGATCAAGAGGGTGTCCGGGTGGGCGGCGATCCTGTTCGCGCCCACCCTCATCGGCACCGTCTACGGGATGAACTTCACCCACATGCCGGAGCTCGGCTGGCGCTACGGATACCTGTTCGCTCTCGCCCTGATGGGCCTGGTCTGCGGCGCGCTCTACCTGCTCTTCAAGCGCCGCGGCTGGCTGTGACCGGCCATCTCACCGCGCCGAGCACCAGCGTGCCGAACAGCGCCGCGGCCGGCGCGAGGGCCAGCCCGTACCGGAGGCCGGTCGACACCAGCGGGCCGGCGAGCGCCGAGCCGGCGGCGCTGCCCACCACGAACGCCGTGCTCACCCAGGCGAACGCCTCGGCCACCGTCCCCGGCTCCGCCAGCCGCTCTGCGGCCAGGAAGATCGCGGTCAGTACCGGCGGCAGCGCCAGGCCGCTGACCACGAGCAGGCCGGCCATCGGGACCGGCCCGGGAGCGAGCAGCAACGGCAGGTAGCCGGCGGCGAGACCGGCGGCCAGCAGCGGCAGGCGACCCGGGCCGCCCGGCCGGGCCCGGGTGTAGAGCAGGCCGCCGGCGAGCGCGCCGGCCGCCTGCGCCGCGAGCAGCCAGCCGGTGAGCCGCCGGTCGCCGACCGTCTCCGCGTAGCCGGTGACCGCCACCGCGATGCTCCCGACCGCCGCGCCGACGCCGACCACCCCGGCCAGCATCGCCGTGAAGCGGGGTACGCGCAGCGGGCCCGCCCAGTGCCGTACCGCCGCCACCCCTCGCCACGTGCGGACGGCAGGGGCCGAGGCGTAGGCCGCGGTGCCGGCGAGCTGCAGCACCCCGGCGGCGACCAGCCCGGCGGGCGGGCCGGCCAGCGTCACCGCGAGGAGCGTGACCAGCGGCCCCACCACGAAGATCACCTCCTGGACGGCGATGTCCAGCGCGTACGCCGTCGGCACGGCGGTCGGTGGCAGCAGGCTGGGCCAGAGGGTACGCAGGCACGCCTCCAGCGGCGGTGTGCCGAACCCGGCCACCGCCGCGCCGAGCACGGCGCCGGTCACCTCACCGCCGGTCAGCGCCACCACGCCGAACCCGAGGCCGGAGAGCACCGCCGCGCCCCACAGCACCGGCGGCTGCCGCCAGCGGTCCACCGCGCGGGCGAGCATCGGTGTCCCCGCCGCCATCCCGGCGGTGTACGCGGCGACCAGCAGGCCGGCGGTGGCCAGACTCAGCGACTGCCGGGCGAAGAGCAGCAGGGCCAGCGGGCCGCTGGCGGTGGGCAGCCGACCGACCTGGCTGCTGAGGAGGACTCGGCGGACCTGCGGTGCGCGCAGCACCGACCGGATTCCGGAACTGTCCCCGGACATGAGGCATCGCTCCCGGTGCGACGTGGAAGGAAGGAGGCGTCGGGTGCCGGGAGCGGCTCAGGGAGCGAAGTCGGCCCGCTCGTGGTCGTTGCCGTAGAGCGGCAGGGCGGGCGGGATCCACTGGGCGTACGCGGCCGCCACGGCCTCCACCGGGATCACGGGTCGACGGTAACCCACCGGCCGGCGCTGGTGTCGCCCGTGCCGGTGGAGGCAGCGGGCTCGAGGCCGACGAGATGCCGCCGGGGATGACCTTCGCGACCTACTGGCCGAAGGTGAAGACGTAGGCGCGTAGGCCGGGTTGGTCGGCGACGAGGGTCAGCAGATGGTCGTCCCGTGACGCACCGTTGACCAGCCGGAACATTGCCGCCCGGTCGAGGTGCGCCACCGCGTCCGGGCCGACGTCGGCGCCGCGCTCGTCGCCGATGGGTTGCCCGTCGAGCAGGACCCGGACCGCAGCCGCGCCGGACGATCCGGGGTCCACGACGAGGTTCACCTCGCCGGCGTTGAAGGGAAGGGCGAGTTCGCCGGTGCCGCTGGCGAGTTCGACGTACTCACCGCTGCTTCGCCAGTCGCCGGTCAGGGCGAAACTGCCCGGTTCTCCCCGGTCGGCGCCGACGTACGTCTCCGGCGTGACGTCGAGGTAGGAGGGCTGGCCGGCCGTGGCGAACGCCATCGCTTCCGGGCTGACCGGCGGCAACTGGGTTCCGGGCGCCCCGGCGACGAGAAGTCGGCGGATCTCCGACTCCACCCGCTCGTAGCTGCCTTCGCCGATCCATTGATCGACGAGTCTTCCTTCCGCGTCGAAGAGATACTTCGCCGGCCAGGCGTTGTTGCGGAGGGCTCGCCAGAAGGTGAAGTCGTTGTCGAGCGCGACGGGATAGGTGAGTCCGTGGTCGCGGATTCCCCGGTCGATGTTCTCCGGGCGCTTGCCGAACTCGAACTCGGGCGCGTGCACGCCGACGACGACCAGGCCCAGGTCGGCGTAGTCGCGGTGCCAGGCCTTCACGTAGGGCGACGTACGGATCCAGTTGATGCAGGTGTATTCCCAGATGTCGACCAGGACCACCTTGCCGTGCAGCGCATCCGCGGTCAGCGGCGGCGAGTTCACCCACCGCTCGACGGTGATATCGGGAAGCCGCATGGTCATCGCTTCCGAGTCCTGGTCACGCCCCGTCGTGCTCCGCCGGACAGGAGCAGGATTCCCTCGGTCGGATTCGGCGGGACGTCACGAGCCATGCCGCCAGCCTGACACGGCTCGCCAGCCGTGAGCGCCGAAACCGCCTGATACGAAAATCGGGCGGTCGTGGTGATCAGGTCAGGCTGTTTGTGTGCGTTGGACCGTGACTTGGTAGCCGAGTTGGTGGAGTTGGTCGATC